>JAGLYZ010000004.1 GCA_023131895.1 Candidatus Parcubacteria bacterium | reverse complement strand
ACATATTTGGCAATCTTGAGCCGGTTATTGGCGACATCGCGATAGCTCACCCAAGGGTTGCCTAAAGAGTCAAAAGCAATAGAGGTGTATTGGCCAATATTATCAGTATCATGATCGTCAACAGATGTGCATGTCCAGTCGCTGGACCCTATTCCGCACCCAGTGCCGTTTCCGTTTCCAACATATTTGGCAATCTTGAGCCGGAGATTGGTGGTATCATAATAGCTTACCCAGGCATTGCCAGAAGGGTCAAAAGCAATAGAGGTGTACCAGTCATAGTTCTCAGTGGCATGATCGTCAACAGCTGTGCAGGTCCAGTCGTTAGACCCTGTTCCGCACCCAGTACCGTTTCCAGACCCAACGTATTGTGCAACTTTGAGCCGCTCATTGGTGACGTCACGATAGCTTACCCAGGCATTGCCAGAAGGGTCAAAAGCAATAGAGGTAAACCAGCCATAGTCCTCAGTGGCATGATCGTCAACAGCTGTGCAGGTCCAGTCGTTAGACCCTGTTCCGCACCCAGTACCGTTTCCAGACCCAACGTATTGTGCAACTTTGAGCCGGTCATTGTCACCGGCATCATAATAGCTCACCCAGGCGTTGCCAGAAGGGTCAAAAGCAATAGAGGTGTATTGGCCAATATTATCAGTATCATGATCGTCAACAGATGTGCATGTCCAGTCGCTGGACCCTATTCCGCACCCAGTGCCGTTTCCGTTTCCAACATATTTGGCAATCTTGAGCCGGTCATTGGTGGTATCATAATAGCTTACCCAGGCATTGCCAGAAGTGCCAAAAGCAATAGAGGTGTGCTGACCAATATCATAACTAGCATGGTCGTCAACCACTGCGCAGGTCCAGTCGTTAGACCCTGTTCCGCACCCGGTTCCGTTTCCATCTCCAACATATTTGGCAATCTTGAGCCGGTCATTGGTGAGATCGCGATAGCTCACCCAGGCGTTGCCAGATGGGTCAAAAGCAATGGATGTGTAAGAGCCATAGTCCTCAGTGTCATGGTCGTCAACAGATAGACACCCCCAGCCACTGGCAGTGCAGTCAGCGAATTTCGCAATGTTGTCTTTGGAAGTGCGCGTGGTTGTCGGGTCTTCAATAGTTAGGGTGGCATATTGGACAGTGCTTGACGCGCCTCGCCAAAGACCCTTGTCACTCCGCCAAGGGTCTTGCAAAGAAACAATAAATCTGTATGTCTCGCCAGCGACCGCTTGAGACGTATCTATAGTAAACGCAACTTCTGTGCACTGGCCCTCGCCCGCGGTAATCGCTCCCTGTCCTTCTTCCGACTCAAACCATTTGCCGTTAACCCAGGTACTTTCACCGTCAACGCAGTCAGCGTCATCACGGTTATCAGCATCGCTTGTTGAAATCATATCACAATGGCTCTCGGAAATCGCGGCTTTGTTTGCGCCAGCCAAGCCGGATGTGGTGAGGATTTCTCCCCCGCGCGTAATATTGGCAATCTTGAGCCGGTCATTGGTATCATCATAATAGCTTACCCAGGCATTGCCAGAAGGGTCAAAGGCAATAGAGGTGAATGAGCCATAGTCCTCGTCAACAGCTGTGCAGGTCCAGTCGCTGGACCCTGTTCCGCACCCGGTACCGTTTCCGTTTCCAACATACTGGGCAGTCTTGAGCCGGGTATTGGTGACATCGCGATAGCTCACCCAGGCATTGCCAGATGGGTCAAAAGCAATGGATGTGTAAGAGCCAATATCATCACTAGCATGATCGTCAACCACAGTACAAGTCCAGTCGCTGGACCCTGTTCCGCATCCGGTTCCGTTCCCAGAACCAACATACTGGGCAGTCTTGAGCAGGAGATTGGTGTCATCATAATAGCTTACCCAGGCATTGCCAGAAGGGTCAAAGGCAATAGAGGTGTTTTCGCCAATATCATCACTAGCATGATCGTCAACCACAGTACAAGTCCAGTCGCTGGACCCTGTTCCGCACCCGGTTCCGTTTCCAGAACCAACATACTGGGCAGTCTTGAGCAGGAGATTGGTGGCATCATAATAGCTTACCCAGGCATTGCCGGAAGGGTCAAAAGCAATAGAGGTGTCTTCGCCAATATCATCACTGGCATGGTCGTCAACCACTGTGCATGTCCAGTCGCTGGACCCTGTTCCGCACCCGGTTCCGTTTCCGTTTCCAACATACTGGGCAGTCTTGAGCTGTCCATTGGTGGTATCATGATAGCTTACCCAGGCATTGCCAGAAGGGTCAAAGGCAATAGAGGTGTAATAGCCAATAATATCAGTATCATGGTCGTCAACCACTGTGCATGTCCAGTCGCTGGACCCTGTTCCGCACCCGGTTCCGTTTCCATTTCCAACATACTGGGCAGTCTTGAGCTGGTCAGTGGCGTCATCGCGATAGCTCACCCAGGCGTTGCCAGATGGGTCAAAAGCAATGGATGTGTAAGCGCCAATATCATAAGTATCATGGTCGTCAACCACTGTGCATGTCCAGTCGCTGGAACCTGTTCCGCACCCGGTACCGTTTCCGTTTCCAACATATTTGGCAATCTTGAGCCGGTCATGGGTGAGATCATAATAGCTTGCCCATGCCTGACCAGAAGGGTCAAAAGCAATAGAGGTGTACCAGCCATAGTTCTCAGTGTCATGGTCGTCAACAGCCAGACAGTCATAATTAGTGTCTGTACAATTGCCAGACCCGGTCACAGCTGTAGCCTCATCCTGGACCTTGGTAAAAATCCCGTCATTGCGGTCGTAAAAAAGCGCTAAATCATAAGGAGAGGCCTCAGCGTCATTATCAAGATGCATTCTTAAAGTAACCCTCTCTCCTTTTCTAACTGAAGTTATGGCAGTGTTTCCAGCTGCCTGCTGGGTATTGTCATCAACACTGCTAATTTCATCTCCATTGTCATTTTCCCAGATATACGCGCGCTGTGTATAATCAGCAAAAGCCCTTATAATGGTTGTTGTGCCTGAAATAGCTACAGTATCATAAGATAAAACATCTGCGTCTCCCAGGGTTACATCACTTAATGGATCAGTAATCTGGATTTCTATTTCATCGCCAATATCCGCGTTACTGGCAACATCAAAAACCGTGTAAACGCACATTGTCTGCTCCTGGTTAATAGCTATTCCAGCATTAGTGAATGTAGCAGTGCCATTAGCGCCGTTAAAAGTGGTGGAAGTACCGAACTGGGTTGCTCCGCCAGCATAATCTTCGCCAGCGCAGTTAAAAGGGGTTGTAGTGTCAAGGTCGTAATAGAGCTTGACATCAGAAAGCTCTGTCTGGGCATCTACTGTTCCCTGCTCTTGGATAACAATGCCGGTAACAGTAGAAGTGCCGTTATTATGGGTAATGACAAACTTGCCGCCCAGTTCAAAATCATTAGTGGTCTGCTTTACTTCTGATGTCTGTGTGCTGGTTGCGGAAACAAGAACATCAGCCAAAAATTCTCTGAATTCCACCGCTGTAATGGCCCAATCTTCGGAAGCCAAAGTAAAAGATTGAGTATCGCTGCCTTCAGGAGATTTTGCTTCCCTGCTTCCGCAAGCCGCTTTTCGGCCGGTTGGCGCACCGCCCACTGTTAAAGTCCATGTTTGGGTCTGTCCGGTTCCGTTAGGAGTTAAGGTTGTATCACTATTATTGCCGGCAATACTTATTATCCAGCTGTTATCATACTGGGTGGTAAAGGTCGTTGAAGCAGTAGTGCCTGTTCCTGTGCCGCCGTTACAGCCGGTTCCAGTAGCACAATTAGGATTAACCGGCTCTGGATAATGCGCGTTTTTCAAGCCAAAAGCAGCGGCAATCGCTTCCGGAGCCGCGGAAAAATCAATTTTAATATCTTTTGTCCCGACAGTTGGACTTGCCTTGTACCAGATTTCAGTTCTGCCATTGGAATCACTATCTGCCCGAGCTAAAGTTAGGGCCTCATTAACACCGGTAGGATCCCATGCAACAGAAGAAACCGTGGCCGTGCCTTTGATATACACCTGGACGACCAGAACATTGGCGTCAGTAATTGTTATGGTATTTGCGCCGGTCATTGTATCAGGGTCTGAATCAATATCTTTTGGCGTGCTGTAGGCCTCCATCTCAATTGCCGCGTCTGCCGCAATCTGCCAGGAGCGAAGCTCCTTAAACACTAATTGACCACTAATATTAGACGAATCTTCATTAAGATTAATGTCATTTAGTGGATTAACGCCATCATTTGCTTCAGTATTAGTGTCTATTACAGAAGTATCATTATTAGTGTCTATTGGTTTATTATTAGTGTTTATTAGTGGGTTACCTTGAAGGAACTTCAATGGACCTAGGAAGTAAAGATAAGGGCTTCTAAACGGAGCGCGAAATTGATAGCTTAATTCATATTCCTGGCCTTGTTTCCAATCAACTTGCCAGATAATGTTTTTAGTATGGATTGAATCATCTTTGGCAAAAATCTGCCAATCACCGCTAACATTAGTGTTAGTGTCTATTGGTTTATTATTGGTGTATATTAGTGGGTTAGTGATTTCAAAATCTGATGGCACGGTTTCTATAATTTGACCCTGAAAATCCTGATTGGCTTTTATTTTTATTACGACCTCATAATCAACTGGCGGATAAATCCTTGTTGGGCCAATTCTCTCAACATCAAAAGGAACAAATTGCCGAACTTCAAAGGAATCAGATATTTCATAACCATTGTCAAGATTAGTCAGCTTTATTTGATAAAGACCAGTTTTATTTGTTTGGTAATAGGAAAAATAATCAGGCACATCAATAACATTGTTTGGACCGCATTCGCCTGATATCTGGACTTCAGGGTTATTAGTAATTCCATCAGGCGAAATAATCTCTAAATTTAAATTAGCATCGCAAAGCGTGTGGCCGTTATCTCTTAGAGCAGCCATTTGAATATATGCTGTTTCGCTTGGCAGATAAATTGACTTATTTACGTTAATAGCTAAAACACCCCAGATGAAATCCTGCTCAAATTCTTTAATCACTTCTTGGTCTTCAATTTTAAAAACAATTTTATAAAGGCCAGGCTTAAAATTTTTAGGCCTTTTTATCTTTAATGAAAATTCACCGTTGTCTTCAAAAAGAATTTCTGATTTAATGTTTGAATCATTTATTCTGCCTTTAAAATCTTTAATCTCAACTACTGTATTAATATCATCCCAATAATCATAGACTCTGAACAATTTTTTAACTGAATCTACAAATGAACCTAAAATCCATTTGTCCTTTTTTTTATAAACAAATTGAAATTCCGGTTCTTCATTTGATTTAAAATTCTTTTTTGACGAAACTAAATCAATCTCTAATTCCTCTAATTCTTCTATTGCTTGTTCCTGTTCATATGTAAGTTCAAGCCAAACAGCATCAATATAAATCGGCAATTTCTCTTGTTCAATATTATTGCTTAAAGCAATAAACCTTATCTTTAAATTTTCAAGATTTTCCTGGCTTAAATAGGAAGGAATATTAAAATAGAAATATCCTGAATTTTGAGAATTGGAATATTCTTGATTCTGCTGGAAAACAGCTAACTGGTTCCAATGCTTGTCATCTAAAGACCAACTGACTAATACTTGGTCATCTTCTTGTTCCCGGCCTTGAGCAAAAAAAGAAATGCCAAACCGAGCTCCTAAAAAATTTTCTTGAGCTTTATCTTCTGGCAGAGTAAAACCAAAAAAACTAATACTTGATTCATCAAGAAAAATACTTATTTCTTCTTGTATTTCTTCTATTTCTTCTTCACCTGTCTCTTCCTGCTTATCTCCTGTCTCTTGCAATAGCTCTCCATCAATTGTTGGAAGAATAATTTTCACCCCTCCTCCTGAAGGAGAAACTGTTTCTTCTGATTCAGCTATTTTTTGTATCCCTTCCAAAGACGGAGTTGTTGTATTTATAATTGATGGAATATCTTCTTGTGCAAAAACCTTTAAATTTTTAAATATGTTTTTAAATCTATGCCAGAAACCTGTTGGCTTTTCTTCATCATCTTGAGAAGACTGCTCTGGAATCATTATTGGTTCAATCAAAGATAAAGGTTTTGACAAAGCTGAATTCTCTGAATTAAATTCAGTCAGATCTGCTGTATTGTTTAATTCTAAAGTTAAAGCATTATGAGCGCCTTGCCATCCTATTTCATTATTAGAGGAATCACTTAACCAGACAGTCGGAAAAACTTTTATTGTTTCTTGTTTTGGATTAGAAGCAACAATAGTTAAAACAGAAAAAACAATAACCGACAATAAGAGTATAATAAAGCCGTAATTAGGCCCCTCTAAAATATTAAAAGGATTGATGATTTTTTTTAATCTAAAAAATCTCTGGATTAATATCTGGATTTTTGGATATTTCTTCAAAGCGCTTTTTCCTTTTTTATTTTTTTTATTTACCCGATATCCTAACACTTCCTCTGCAGTAGTGAACCATGCCTTTGTCAAAGAAACTGTTTTGCCTTTTATTTTTCCTTTTCTAATTAAAGATCCGATATAATCAGAAGAATAGCCTGAAAGTTTAGCAGCATCTTTGAGAGAAATATATTTGCTTTTTTGTTTTGTATCTTTTTTCTTCATTTTATAAAATCACGAGGCTCGAGATTTGTAATTATTAGTATATTATATCAAATTTCTATCATATTAATCAATGTGGATAACTTAGAAATAAAAAAAGCTTGTCCTTTCCAAGCTTTTTTGAATTGAACAAACCGAAAAATAAAATCGAGCCCGAATTAATTAATCTCGTAGGTAATGGTCACTGTCACTTCTATTTTATTTTCTCCTGTTTCTATTTGAGGCGATGGCGCTTCCTCAGCCAGCCCCATTCCAACTGCTTTGTCTAAACCGTAATATCGCGGGAAAACACTGGCTTCGCTGAAATGAGTAATCCTTACCAAATTAACGTCTAATTGCGAAGCTAATTCCATGGCTTTGGTTTTTGCTTTTTCAATTGCCTGCTCTCTTGCCTGCTTTTTAAGTTCGTCTTGATTATCAATAGTAAACTGCAAATTATTAACCTGATTCGCGCCAGCATCAGTTGCTCCTTGAATAATATCCCCTATTTTTTCCATATTCCTGATTTTTACTTGAAGCGATTGCTGAACTTCGTATCCTACTAATACTCTCCTTCCTTCAGGATAAGGATAGGTTTCTGTTTTTTGCCATTCATAGCGAGGATAGATATTAAAATTAATTGTCTTTAAATCCTTTTCTTCAACTCCCTGATTCTTAACAAAATCAATAACAGCATTCATTTTCTCTGTGTTTTCTTTCATCGCTTTTGCCACTGTTTTTGCTTCGTTCTTCACAGAAAAAACAGCTAAAGCCAAATCCGGCTTGGCATATACCTCGCCTTTATCAGAAACAGTAATGGTATTCTTTGTTTCAATTTCCTGGCCGATATATTTCCCCTGCTTAATCTTGTTTTGGATATCAACCACAGTAGAAAAAAACAAAGCAGTTAAAAGAAGCACTAAAACCAACAAGAGCGCAGGAAACAAACTTTTGTGTTTTTCAATTTTTTTAGAATGATTTTGGTTCATAAATTTTCAATTTTATTTATTTCTTCGACCTTTTTCAAGAATTTTAAACTCTTTAATCACATCATATTTTGATTTCTATTACATCGCCGTCTTGGACAATATAGTCCTTTCCTTCTGTGCGAATAAGCCCTTTTTCTCTTGCCTGGCTAAAACCTCCAATGTCAACCAACTCCTGCCAGCCAATTACTTCTGCTTTGATAAAATGTTTTTCAAAGTCGCTATGGATTACTCCTCCTGCCTGCGGCGCTTTTTCTCCTCTTTTTAATGTCCAAGCGCGTGTTTCGTCAGCGCCTGTTGTAAAAAAAGTTATTAAATCAAGCAGTTTATAACACTCTTTTATTAAAGCGTCTAACCTTAATTCAACTGGCAGGTCAAAATCTTTTCTCTCTTCTAAAGATAAATCCACGGCATCAAACTCTGTCAAGATATCAATAATTAAAAACTGCCAATTATTTTTTTTGAAAATCTCTTTTGCTTCTTGAGAAACTTCTTTTTCAGAACCATTAAATAAAAATAATCTTGGTTTTAAAGTTAGCAGCTGATAACAATTCAATGTTTTCTTTTCTTGTTCTGTCCATTCCTGTTCAATGAGAATCTTGCCTTGTTTTAAAAAATCCTGCGCTTTTTTTAAAATATCCATTTCTTGCCTTGCTTCTTTCTTTTCTGCTCGTGCATCTTTTTCTAAATCCTGAACTCTTTTTTCTACTGTTTCTAAATCCTTTAAAGCCATTTCTGTGTCTAAAATTTCTTTCTCTTTTAAAACATCAATTTCTGTTTGAGTATTAACAACATTTTCATTCTGGAAAGAACGCAGGATATAAACTATGGCGTCTGTTTCTCTAATATTAGCTAAAAATTTATTTCCTAATCCCTCACCCTTGCTTGCGTCCTTTATTAAACCAGCTATATCAACAAATTCTACAGTTGTATAAATTTTTTTGGCGCTTTTAGTTAATCCTGTTAATTTATCAACTCTTTCATCAGGAACAGCAACAACGCCAACATTAGAATCAATGGTGCAAAAAGGATAATTAGAACGGTCAACTTGTTTTTTAGTAATGGCTTGGAATAATGTTGACTTGCCTACATTAGGCAAACCAACAATCCCTATGGATAAAGACATAGGTAATTTTTATAGCAAAAATAAAAAAATTTATTACGCAAAAACCTCTTTAAGAGCAGTCTCTTCAGCTAAAATTCCAACTAACTTTGCCAGCCGCTCTGCCCTTGTTTTTACTTCTTTCTCGGTAACCGGCTCGATTTCATCCACTGCTGCCTTTAAAAAATCCTCTCTGTCTGCCACGCCCAATTCACCTGCCAACTTGGCAAATTTTTCCTTTAAAACTTCCTTGCTTTCTCCTCTCTCATATTTCCCACCGCAACCAGTAATGGAACCGACAATTTCTTTGCCAACTTTAATTGGCACCCATAAAGAAGCATAACCAGCGTAGCAGTCCATAAAAGCAGGTTCTTTTTGGGTTTTTACCAAACTTAAAGCCATTTTATAAGCTTCCTCGCATTTCTTTTTTCCTTCTGCTGTCTCCATAATCATTTTACAAACCCTTTGAGCGCCGCTCATTTCAGTTACTAAATTGCCATCTCTATCTGTCGTTACAATCTGGGCGCCAATACTTTCAGCAAAATCATCCTGCAGTTTTTGAAGGTTTCTTAAAAACCATTGAGCTTCTTCTGAAATATTATCTTTTGGCATAATTAAAAATTTAAGATTTGAAACAATACGACCTTTACATTATTTTAACACAGCTTAATGTTAAAACAATCAACCTTGATTTTTATGATAAATATGATATAATATGTCGTATGGGATCAATCATATCTGTTATTACTGTTATTGTTGTACTTATAGCGATTGCATTTGTATCTGGAGAAGACCAAATAAGCAAATTTGGCTATTTCAGCCAGGCAGATCTTTCCCAAAGCGCAGAAGATGCTAATCAAACAAAAGATACTAAAAAAGAAGCAAGGCAAGCTGATTCAACTCCTGCAAACGAGGATGTTAAGCAAAATGTCTCTCCATATCTTAACAAAGTAAAAATATCTAATGTAAGAGTTGGAAGCTCTTCCCGTGTTTCTTATGTCAGTTTAAAAACCAATCTTAAAAAAGAAGAGGAAATCAATCTTACTGACTGGCAGATTGAGACAAAAAATGGGATATTTTTTATACCTAAAGGCATGGAAAAATTCCGCACTTTTTCTACAAAAGAACCTGAAGATGATATTACTGTAAAACGAGGCGACAAAGTATATTTATATAACGGCGAGAATCCTATTGGCCAAGACAAGAACTTCCGCTCCAACAAATGTTTTGGTTATCTTAAAAAATATGATTATTTTGATTTTTCTATATCAAAAAGATGCCCTAAGGCAGAAGAAACAGAAATTTATCATTTGAGCCCTTGCTGTAAAGCATTCATTTTAAAACTTGGAAGATGCGAATTTCCAGATTATTCTGAAGATTCGGAAATTTACAAAGACCGGGAATGCACAGCATATCTTTCAAAAAACTTTAATTACAGCGGCTGTTTTAATAATTATCATAATAACGAGGATTTCTTAGAAAACACCTGGCATCTCTATCTGGAAAAAGAGCTTATTGTTGAAAATGACTGGGATATTGTTTATTTAAGAGATCAAAACGGCTTGCTTGTTCACGAATATTCTTATGGACGGCCTTGCTGCAAATAAATTAAACTAATCAAAGTTCTTCTTTTTGAAACTTCTCTTCTTGGATCCCGTCTAGTTTTCTGATAATCTTTATTAGTTCAGCAACATGCTCTTTTTCGTCATCTCTAATATGACTTAAAACCTTTTTTACTTCTTCGTTGTCATCCTCATCTATATGATCCTGATATTGATTAATTGCTCCTAATTCACCTATCAAGTCATCTCTTAAATTTTTTAAAGTTTTATTGTCCATACTTTCATATTTTTATTTTATAAGATTATTTATATCTGACCTTTATATTTTTATAATATCATACTTTGATTATTTCAAAAAACCGAAACAACCGCTTGACTTGTCAAAAATAACGCGTATAATGAATTTAGATTTATAAGTCGAAGTATCTTAAAGTAAGTCTTTAATAATTTCAAAAAATTAACAAAGGCCTAAATAGGTGTAGAGGCTTAAGAGTCGGAAAGGTCGTTTTATAATCTTAATCAAAAAAATAATTCGTATGTTTGACAAATCTAACGACAGCCCAAACAGAGATTTCCCTCCTCGAAAAATGTATCAAGGACATTGGAAATGCTCTGAATGCGGCAAAGAAATCACTGAACTTCCGTTTGAACCATCTGGAGACAGGCCACTCTATTGCAGAGAGTGTCATGCTAAAAAAAGAAATCAAAGCTTCGGACGCTAAATTAGCATGAAAAAACCTCCCTCGATAATCGGGGGAGGTTTTTGTTTCAATGTTCACCAACTGAACGCCGCCTGGCCTAAAGGATTGAAGGATTAGAACCTGTTTAGTGTTTTTATAATTTTCTATATCTCGTGCTTCTGCCAAGCCCAATGCGTTCAACCTTCTTGAGACGTAGAAGTTTATCTAAAGCTTGTTTTACAGTAGGCCGCGCAATCTTTGTCTTTTTGATAATTTCGCCAGTAGTGGTTTCGTCTACTTCCTGAAGATATTGCCATACTGCCAACTGTTTTTTAGATAGAAGTTTTTCTATATTTTCTTTAGATAAAAGTTCAACAGCCATCTGTGACTGTTTAAGGAAAATAGACAAAAAGAAATCCAGCCACGGAATAATGTTCTCGTGCTTGGTCTTAAAGGTCTTCTGGCCTTTTCGCAATGCCATGTAATAGTCTGGTTTATTATCTTCAACTAACTTCTCATGAGAAATATAAGGCATATACAAATACCCTTCTTTGAGTAAAAGAAGATTTGTAAGGATGCGAGAAAGCCGACCATTGCCATCTTGAAACGGATGAATTTGCAAAAACTCAACTAGAAAACTACCCACAATAAAAAGCGGATGATATTTCTTCTTGGCAAGAGCTTGTTGGGTCCACTCAACTAATTCCTGCATTTCTTTAGGCGTTAAATAGGCTGGTGTAGTATCAAAAAGCACTCCAATTGACTTGCCAGCCGCATCTATCATTTCAACTTTATTCTCCCCTTTTTTATATTCGCCTCTGTGAAGCTCGTCTTTTTTGACATATTTAAGAAGCTCTTTGTGAAAATGCTTGATAGAATTTTCTGAAAACTTGAGTGATTTCCAGGAGTTAAAAATATTTTCAAGCAACTCAAAACAACCTTTCACTTCTTGCTTGTCACGATCAGTGAACTTTTGAATATCAATGCCGCGCATCAATTTTTCTACATCCTCGTCAGAAAGACGAGCGCCCTCAATACGAGTAGAGGCACCAGTGGAAGTAATTAAAACTGACCGCTTAAGACGGCCCAAAACTTGAGGGCTTAATCGCGCCCCGGCAATCCACTGTCCCTTTAATTCATCAATTTGTGCTATTTTTGACCAAATGTCAGCTGGAATTTGAGCAAGCCGCTGGTCAAATCGCTTGTTTTTTGTCATAAATTAATTGGATATAATAACTATATCCAATTATAGCCAATTACTAAAAAGAAATCAAATGAAAATATTTAAGAAACGCGGCTTAAGCAAATATCACAAGCGCCGCAATTTTCTTTGGAAAACTCCTCCCCAAAATATCCAAGTAAAAATCTTCTTCGGCAATCTCTGGATTCGCAATATTCTACAATCTGATTTATTTTTCCCTGAATATGATTCCGCTCATCAAGATTACTAATCTGTTCAAGAAAATATTCATGCTTCATTTTATCTCCATAAGAATAAAATAAAACGCATTCACTGGGAAGCCCGTCTCTTCCTGCCCGGCCAATCTGTTGATAATATTCCTCAAGCGTCTTGGGAAATGTATAGTGAACAACCAAACGGATATTCGGCTTGTCAATGCCCATACCAAAGGCAATGGTCGCAACCATTATAGAAACCTTGTCTTGGATAAACATTTCCTGGTTGCGTTTTCTAGTATCTTTATTAAGGCCGGCATGATATGGCAGAGCGTTAAACCCTTCTATATTTAGATTGGCCGCAATATTCTCTGTGTCTTTTCTGGAAAAACAATAAATAATTGCTGACTCATTTTTATGTTTCTCAAGGAGTTGTAGAAGCTTAGAAAAAGTGCTACTGCCTTTTTTTCTAAAAACAAAAAAACTTAGGTTTTTTCTGTCAAAACTGGAAACAGCTATTTTTGGCCTGTCCAAAGAAAGCTGTTTTATAATATCTTTCTGCACTTCCGGCGTGGCAGTTGCCGTGAGAGCAATAATAGGAACTCCTGAAAACTGTTTTTTAATAAATTTAAGATTCCGGTAATCCGGACGAAAATCATGGCCCCATTCAGAAATACAATGCGCCTCATCAACAGCAATAAGATCCATCTTCATGGTTTGTAAAAAACTGCGGAAACTTTTCAATGCCAACCGCTCCGGAGCCGCATAAAGAATTTTAATTTTTTTTTCTAATAATTGCTTTTGAATCTGGAAAATTTCTTTGGGAGAAAGCGATGAATTAATGTATTCTGCCGCAATACCATTGGACTTCAAAGCATCAACCTGATCCTTCATCAAGGAAATAAGTGGAGAAATTACCAATGTCAATCCCTTGAATTTCAAAGCCGGAAATTGATAGCAAAGAGATTTCCCTCCTCCGGTTGGCAGAATTATAAAGGAATCTTTCCGCTTTAAAACATTGTTTATAATTTCTTCCTGAAAAGGCCTGAATTTCTCGTGACCAAAATATCTCTTTAATAATTTTTTCATTATATTCCATCATACCAAAAAACCGCCTTCTTGGCGATTTTTTTTAGCTCTAAATCTTTATCACTTCGCGCTGTCTAATATCTCTTCAAGTTTTTTCATTTGTTCACCGTACAAAGCCCAATTGCCGCTGCGTTGAGCCTGCATAGCGCGGTTAAAATAATCTTTTGCCTGCTGGATTAAATCCAAACCCGCAGAAGGTTTTACTGGAGCGAATTTAACTGCTTCCTGGTCAGCAGAGATTGCGCCGCCAAACACGTCGGCTAAGGCAAAATCCAAGGTCTCTTCCATAGCAATGCGGTTTTCGTGAGCAACAATTACTCTTTTTAATTCTGGTATCTTGCCGCCTTCAGCCCGCAGGTAAATCGGCTGAACGTAAATAAGCGATTCTTCAATTGGGATAACAAGCAGATTGCCTTTGATAACTTCAGAACCCCTCTGGTCCCAAAGGGAAATTTGGCGTGAAATATCCGCGTCCTGGTTAATACGGTTGGTAATCTGCCTTGGACCAAAGACCAGTTTTTGCTTGGGAAAACGGTAGACCACCAATTGGCCGTAAAATTCCCCGTCATTGCGCGCTACCATCCATGCCGAGAGATTGTCTTTACCGCGCGGGGTAAAAGGAATCATTAAGATGAACTCTTCCTGCTCTTCGCCCGGCAGTTTCATAATCATATGTCTCATCATTGGGTCAGCCTGCGTTCCGCCTGTAATAATCGGAATCTGCCACTGATCTTCTTTGTTATAAAAAATCTGCGCCTCATCCATATGATAAATCGTGTAAAGTCCGGTCTGATAGGCGAATAAATCCTCTGGATATCTGATGTGAGTTCTCAAATCATCACTAAGTTCGTCAAGCGGCAAAAATGAATCTTTAAAAATCTTGGCATAGGTTTTAATAACTGGATCGTCTTTGTCCGCAATATAAAACGTCATTTTGCCGTCATAAGCGTCAATCACCACTTTAACTGAATTTCTGATATAATTGATGTTTTTTCCGGGAAAAGAACTAAACACGTCTTTGACCAATTCAGCGTACGGATAACGATCCGAAGTGACGTAAGCGTCATAAATCCATTTGAGTTCGCCTTCTTTGGTAACGACCATATAAGGATCGTGGTCCAGGCTCAAGAAAGGCAGAACCCGCCTAACTCTTTCTTCTATATTACGGTAATACATTATTCTTGAATCTTCAGTGATATCGTTGGATAAAAGAATTTTCAGAGACCCGAATTTTAGGGCAAACAGCGCTTTGCGGAAAATTGATTCAATTTTTACGCCGCCTGCTCCCTCATATTCTGTAAAGACATTTTCCTCGCCCGAGGGATAATTAAACTCTTTTGCTTTGGTGTTGACTACGACCCAGTCGTTGGTCAGCTCTCCATAATATATTTCCGGTCGGCTCACTGAAAGCGATTCTATGTCAGAAGAAGGCGGCAAATCTTTCAAAAACAGCACGGGCAAACCCGCTGGGGTCACCTCATTAACCGGGCTTAAAGTAAGTCCAAAACCGTGAGTAAAAGTAAGGCGCTCATTAATAAAAGTACGTTGAGGCAGGCTTGTGGAATTAAGCTCCCTAGGAGAGAGCAAAACTTGGCGAAAATCGCCATTTAACTGATAGCGGTCATTGTCAATGGAAACAAAATCATAGTAGGTACGGATTTCTTGAAGCTGGCCAAAAGTATCAAGCAAGGGTTCGCGGTCCCAAAGCCTTACATTTTTAATAGTGGAACGATTGTTGTTAATATCATCTATGGTAAGCAAGGCTTCGCCTGTTAAATCGCGCTCTGTTACCGTATCCAGGATAAAAGCTTTTTGCGTGGCCTCAATATTGTGTTTAATGTAAGGAGTTTCTTTAACCAGCTCGTTTGGCAAAACCACAAATCTCTGCAGAATTACTGGATACACCAAGCCGCCCAAAATTAAAGTTATGGCATAAATACTGACAGCTAAAACAATAAAGCGGTTGCCCTGTTTAAAAATATTGAGCACAACCAGTACAGCAGCGGCTGCGGCAACAAAAATGAGTATTTTCAAAAACGGCAAAACAGCATGGATGTCAGTAAAGCTGGCGCCTGTAAACGGTCCTGTAAAGCTATAAAGCAAAGAGGGTATTTTGACAGCATAAATTTTAAAACTTGTTAAAATAAACAAAAGAGCAACTAGGATTGATAAATGAATCTTGGCAGTTTTCTCTATTAATAAAAATCCTCTAAAGGTAATGGCGCCACGTAAAGCGTAAAGAACAGCAGCGCTGATTAAAGACATAATAATAATCCAAAACCCCAGCCCGAGTAAAAACTGAATAAACGGCAGATCAAAAAAATAAAAAGAAATATCGCGGCCAAATATTGGGTCAAACGTATTAAAAGGCACTGCGTTAAAATACTTAAGCACTGTTTCCCATTTGCCTGCCCCGACCAGGCCGGTCAAAAATCCGAATAACAGCGAAATCGGCAAAATAAATTTATTAACATATTTCTCTAAATTTAATTCTCTAATCTGACCGACTCCGCCCTGTATGCCTCCTTGATGCGAATGGATAACGAATGGCCTTGACACAACAAGCCGCTTAACTAACCAAAGATTACCGTAGATAATAAAAAAGCTCAAAATGCCTATTCCTAATCCAAGAAAGATTTTGGTTCCGAGAATGGTGGTAAAAATATTGCTAAAACCAATTTCCTCAAACCAGTACCAGTCAGTCATCAGCCGAAAAATGCTGGGCACTATAAAAATAGCCAGCAATATTAAGCCGTAAATAATATAAGAAATAATATGTTTTGAAATCATAATTGCGAGTGAGGGAGAAATACAAAAATTTTATTTTTGTATTTCAACCGAACGAAGGAATTATGTCTGAAAGTCATAATTTATATACTTGCTCTACTATAATAATATGCCGCATTGCCGCATTTGTCAAAATATTGGGGAAAAGGGTGAAAAGGGGGAAAAGGTGTCAGGGGGGAAAAGGTGTCAGGAACCTTTTTTATCAGGAACCTTTTTTATGTCCATTTTTATTATCCAGACTCTTTTCTTTTAATAAATAAAAGTGGGAATACTATATCACTCAAACAACAAGGTATTAAGACTGCAATAAATAAAAATGCAAATATAATTATAATCAATATAAAATTAACTGTTACTCCTAAAGCCATAATAATGTGAAAAAGCGACGCCCATGTGCTTAATAAAACATGGCCAGCATGAGGAAATTTAGTTTTTGGCTCGAAATAAGCAATTGCAATTCCTAAAAAAGCAAGAGGATTTACCAACCACCATTTCTCAATAAAACCTAAATGAATACCCCTATTTGGAAGGTTAAGAAAAACTTCTCCTAAATAAGGAATTAGTGAATCACTTAGAGTTGCTATTCCAATTGAACCAACATAACCAATCAAAATTAAAGAAATTGGGTTAGCTTTTTTATTATGAATTTTATATATGGCTGTTGTTACAATAGCACTTAGAAGAACATGGATTGGATGAAGAACATAAAAAATATTATATGAAAGCTCAGAAGGAATTTTATAAAAAAACAGCATAATAATTATTCCGGTTACTGCTCCAAAAATTGTGAATGGTATATGATCTTTTAATTCTTTAATTATGTATTTAATCATTTTTCATTTCTTACATTTTTTTATCTCCATATTTTTAATAAACAAAAGGGATTATTTTTCTAAACATTTTTATCGTGTTTGTGCTACTATATTCTTTAAATTAGTAAAACTTCCAATAACACAATTAAAGCACCGAAAAGAAGAGAAATTAAAATTACGATCCACCAATCTATTTTTTTATTTAAAAATGATAAAATTTTCTCTTTCATATTATCTAATTTTACCACAACAAAAGCCCGAGGCAACCGCCTCGGGCTAAAAAGCGAGCTCCGCTCCCAAGGTAGGATAATTTTTAGATTATATAATATAGAAAGATTTATTACTTGCGTATCTTTACTCGTTCCCTTTCGGTAGTTCTTGGTTTTTTTTCAGCCTGTTTTCTTGAAATAAATTTACCAGTTATTGAACTTCTATATATTATCCTTGTTTTTATTTTACTTTTTCCCATAATTTAAAGAGTTTTCAGGGTTTGACCTTTTTATTTATTATATTTTAACACATTAAAAACCTAGGGCAACAACTCTCGGGCGAAAAATTATAGGCGGCTCGGTCTCCCAAACTTCTCACTAGCCTGCTCCGTGGGACGGACGATGTTAGAACCTGTTTAACAAGATAAATCTGAAATACTTATGACTGTTTACTTTTTAAATTCTTAATTATATCAATTGAAGCAAGCAAGATTCCAGCTCCCATAAATGAATAACTTATTAAACGGCCCTGCTCTGTTGCTATAGAAATAATTCCGAAGACCACTAACAACATTGCAAACATTGCGAGCTTAGAAAGTCGCTTTGGTCTCTTGCTTTTCCCTGTATAAATTGCAAGTATCGCAATGATGGCTAATACAACAATCGATATTATAATGTAAAGTTCTGGCATAATTTTATTATAATTTTCTATTCTTAATTAACTCTCTTTTAATCTTTATCTGTATTCTTATCCTACCAAAAAACCGCATATTTGGCGATGTTCTACTTGGCAAGGTTTAGCCTCGACTAATTTATCTTTTCTTCTTTTTCTTTATATCTCTTTTTTTTAACTTTCTATCACGCCGTTTTTTGTTTGCCCACCCTATACCCATTTTTTTTCTTATCTTTTATTTTTTATTATAGTCGCGACCTTTTTAACTTAATTTGCTCCGAGGGACGGACTTTGTTAGAATCTGTTTAGTGAATAAATTATAATAATCTCTTTTCTTTAAATCTCTCTATGTCTTGTACTAATAAAAGAATAGATAAATCAGCAAATTTCTGCATACCTAAAGAAGGAGCATGAGAAAATCCAACATATTCCAGCTTCTTATCTTTATATTTTATATATTTCAGGGCAGGTATTAAATCTGTATCAGAACTGATTAATATAGCTGTATCATAAATATCATCCGCAGCGCCTATTACCAAATCTATTGCAATCTTTACATCTGTACCCTTTTCTCTTATTTTCCCCTTATCATAAATAACTCTGCCTCTTTTTATTGTAAAACCATCATTTTCAATCTTAGCTAAAAACTTTTGTTGACCTTTTACAATTTGTTTACTTTTCTCTGTGTTATCTAAATTTTTGGCAATACCCACATAATACCTTTTAGAAATACACTCTCTATCTTTAACAAGAAAATCAACAAATTTGTTAAAATCAAACTTTACACCTTTTGGAAAATTAATTTCTTTATCTTTCAGGTATTTATAAAAATTATTACCATCAATATAAATAGCAACTCTTTCTCTTTTATTGAATTGATTCATATAGTTTTATTATAAATCACTCCACAATAAAAAACTACCCTTGCCCGAAAGCAGGAGTAGTGATCATAGTAATTACATATTAACTCTATATTATTTTTTTGTCAATACCTAAACTGTGGAAAACTGTTCTAATTGGCTCCCCTTATTAGACGCATTTAGCCTCGCTCGTAAGCTACGGCTGAGAGAACGGTGGACTGGAGAAAAATTAGGGAAGAATTAGAAACTTTTAAGTTTGTAGCAGAACAAACAATAAATCTATTTGTAAAAATTTAAATAAAAAAAATAGTGGTTATTGGTTTATATACCTCACCACTTTTTCTATTTTATTTTGACGAAAGTTCCCGAAATTTTGTTCGTGCTTGTTTTATCACACTGGCCAGCTTAGCTCGCATCTTATCTTTGGTTTCGTTATCGCCAATCCAATGTTCCTCCGTCCTGAGCTCCCATTTTTGAAAGTCAGAGAGAATATCTTCAAACTCCACACTTGTAGGATTGTCACGGAGTTTGAACTCATTAGCGTTTGCGATAATTAAGCACTTCTGAAGCTCTAAAAGTGTTCTGGTAGACGAAATATGTACGCTTGTAGCTGTTAACGTCTTGAAAAAGAATTGCGTGTCTTCACCGACTACATCAGGCTCCTCCTTCTTTTGGATTGGAGAAGGCCAAGGTGCAAACGACCGCTCATACTTCCTTTGTTGTTCTTCAAGCGAAATACCGCCCCTGTTTTCAACTTCATCCAGACATCTCTGCCTTTTTGTCATTTTCTTCTTTTTTCCTCCTAAAACTAATAATAGTGTATCATACTATCTAAAAAAGTCAACACTAGAAACAAAAAACCGCTTCTATTGAAAGGCAGATTGGCGATTTTTTACGAGCTCGCTCTGGCGAACGATTTTAAAACTTTAGATTGTGGGAGTTGGACGTGCGACGTCCAACAGACAGTGGGATAAGAAAACAGGGCTGAAAGCCCTGTTTTCGCTACTCTGCTCGCCCTGGCGAACGATTTTAGAACTTTAAAATGGGAGGAAGCGTTCAAATATCCGGAAGTTACCTTATCACAGATGAAACAATTATTGTGCTCCAAATTGTAGTTTAAGCTTAACGCGTGGCTACGTCTCTTACCTGTTGGATATCTACTTTGAGCTGCGCAATGTCTGGCGATGCGTGCTGTATCATTTCATTAGACTGATTGTGCGGTTCAATATACCTACTGAACTCTTCGTGAAGTTGTTTTGCCTTATTCAATTTATCGCGACTCAAACTTGTCCGTGCAGGCGTGGCATTATGCATCTTAATTTGCTCACACCAACGCGTTATTACACCGCCGAAGATTCTTTCTTCAACAGCTTTTTCAATTGCCCTACGCAGTTTCCCGTAAGCGTTTCTAATACCATCTGCCTGTGCCTCGCCTGTAATAATTTCGAGCTCACCGATTTTCGCTTCTATTTCCTGCATATAAGCTTCGAACTTCACGGAGCCAGGATAATAGTTCTCGGCTACAATCCCTACTCGGCTTGTTTCTGAATAAAGATTGTGAAAGGAAGCCTTAAGCGGATCGATATTACCGTCGTTATTCTCAACCTGATCGTGAAGGTAGCTTGCAAACATAAGATCGTGGGTGAAAACGATAATTTGCCGTGCATCCGATTCGTGAACAATTCTTTTTGCAATCCGCTCTTTCCTGTCGTGGTCAAAACTAGTAGCGGGGTCATCAAAAATGACTGGCGCTTGCTCATTCCGTATCGAAAGTTCCGCGAAGAAATCAGCAAGAGCAACTGCTTTTTGTTCACCTTCGCTCAAAAACTGGTCGATTCCACCTAAACCTTCCAAACTTTTCTCACGCATTTGTGACACATATTCGCCACGAAATTCAAGATTCACTTCTGGTGCATCAAGTGAGGATACTTCATTTTGAAAATGTTCTTTGAAGAAATCGGAAACCAACTCACGCCAAGCTCTTTTACCTAAATCGGTGATTGGTTTAGTATTAAGTTTATTTGCCTGTAAGAAAGTTGCTCTTGCTGTCCACCATTCAATCTTTATATACTTTTCAAGTTGCGGTCGTCGCTTTGAAAACTTATGAATGTCTTGTAATTCGGCTATTTCACGTTCAAGTTCCTGGGATTTACGGAATAGATTTCGCTGTATTTCTTCGAGAATTTTTATGTCGGTTTCAACATTCACCCGTGCTTTGCGAATACTGGCAATAATACCAGAAGTTTTTATTGGTTGGAATTTCCACGGCTTCTTATTTTTCAAAGAAATTGCAAGTTTTTGTGCTAGGTTATCGGCAGAACTCAATGCGACGAATGCAGAAGCAATAGTTTTTTTCTGTAAAAATTTTTCAAACTCTTTTTGCCCGTATGGAAAATCATCAACAAAAGAGGAATCTTCCAAGTCACCCAAAACCTCATCTAATTCCGCTTCAATATCCTCAATGTTGGCAATTTCTTCTTCTTGAAAAAGTTTACGGTAAAGCTGAATAAGTTTTTGTGTCCCCTTGGATAATTTTTGCTGGCAATATATACAGTGGTCATTACCATCTGGATATTTTTCGTGTTCGGCGATAGTTATATAATCTTCACCAGCATCAATGAATCTTTCCCACTCGTCCGATTCCATTTCTGATATATCATAATCTTCAAGGGTCTTACCTTTTTTGGCTGTCATCTTTTTTTTAAACTGGTTGAATTTTTTAACCAAACCAAAATAAGTTTTGATAGTTTTTGTTGATAAGTCTGATTGTACTTGTACGAGTACATCTTCAAGTGTTTTGAGTTTCTGATACCGTGTATGCAGTAATTCAAACTGTTGATCAAGGTTTTGTAATCTTCTTCTATCTTTTATTTTCTCCTCAAGATTCTTCCGTGTATTTTGGTTCCACATAGGAATCTTATTTAAGTCTTCCAGTTTTGTGCTTGATGTTATCCCCGCAACAAACTTTCCAATAGAAGTTTCCTCGTCAAAAATATCATCAACCAGAGGTTTATCGTTCTCAAATTCTTGAACGTCGATCGCCAATCGTTCTTGTAGTTCCTGGAAGGAACTGGAAAGTGTTTGAAACAGTTCAAAATTATAAGGCTGGTAAGAAAAATTAAGACTCTTGTTCAAATAAAGTGGGATACACTTGCCATCGAAAACTGCCATCTGATCAAAAGGTGCAATTTTACCTTCGCCATTCCATTGATATAATTTATCTATTATACCATTTGTATATTTTATCTTTGCCTCGCAACAGTTTTGACTTTTTGTGCTGTGGATATTTTGCCAAACCGCCTCTTGTGTTCTGGAACCAGCAATTCTTTTGAGTATGCGTACAAACCCAGACTTGCCACTAGCGTTCTTACCATATATCACTGTCAATTTATGATGAAAAGGAATCATTGCGTTACGCTCAAGAGCATTCACACCACTTTCGTGTTCCAAACTTTGAAGGCTAAAACCTTTCATCGTTGTCTCTCGAGTAATCACGGGCTGCGGAGAAAAATCAGCATCTTCAGACTTCTTTTCTTTTAATTTATTCTCAATTAAGAACTGCTCGTATATGTTGTCTAAAAATGCTTTATCTGGAATTGTACGCAACAAAATAACTTTTCCAATAAGAAGTTTAAGCCACTCTTCGTTACATTGATTTGCAAACTCTTGCAAATAGTCATCAGCTTTTAATTTTTTCGTTGCGGTAGTTGGCATAGTGTTTATTCTCCCCAGATTTCGGAGATTTTATCTTTAATTTTTTGTTAATTTATCATATTTTTTAAAATTTCCTCATTGCAAATAAAATCATTATGATAACTAAAATAATGACAAGCACAAGATTTACTAACTGATAAATACCCGTTAACCATAAATTCATTTTTTTGAACTTTTCGGGTAGTTTTTCGTATGATTTTTGAATCCTTCCTCTAAAATCCTTTACGGCGTGTCGTAATACAATTCCGACTACTGAATATAGAAAAAATATAAAAAATAGTTCAAAATGCTTTTGCCAGATCAAAGTGATTATCAAAAATACAGGACTAACAAAAATGAATATCACATAAGGCGGTTTTTCAATAAGACTCCTTAAGCCAATCGGTCGTTGATTTTAATAATTCTCCCGATATTTTTTGTTTTGGGTCGACCATACTATTTATTTTCCAGTAAAAAATTACTGATTTTCTCTATTTCTTTTTCGGGATTTTTAATTATTTCTTTCTCCCAAACTCTCAAAATCTTCCATCCTGCTCTTTTTAATAATAACCCGTTTCTTCTATCGTTTTTCACATTTTTTTCTATTTTTGGCAACCAGTACTTCTTTGGCAATCTTTTCCTTTGCTTCAAGAGATTTCGTCCGTGCCAAAAATCTCCGTCAATGAATACAGCCTTCTTTTTTCTTGGTAAGGCTATATCCGGCTTTCCTTTCGCCTTCTTATAATGTTTTTGAAAATAAACTCCTCTCTTGCGAAGCTCGCAAAAAACTAGCCTTTCAACTTTTGTATTTTCGGAACGAATTTTCGACATTATTTCACTTCTTTTTTTTCTTGTGAAAACATCCATAATTTATTTTTATACCCTGTGGATAACTACCGCTTTGATTTTCGGTTTTTATTCGGTTATAATTAAATTGTAGCGCAAATAAATTTTAATGCAATATGCAAACACTAACAAAAAAGCAAAAACAAGTTTTTGAGTTCATTAATGCTTATAGGCAGGAAAACGGAATTTCCCCCACTATTGAAGAAATGAGGAAAAAATTGAAACTTAAGGCCGTATCGACAGTGCACGAACATATAAATACGCTAAAAGAAAAGGGCTATCTCTCAAAAAATGAAAATTCTGCCAGAGGGATTGTTCTAAAAAAAGCAATAAGGATAATTATTGATATTCCCATTATGGGCAGAATAGCTGCTGGACAACCCATAGAAGCTATCGAGGATTTTCAGGAAACTGTTCCAGTGCTGAATCCGGCTATCAAGAATTCAAAGAATTATTATGCCCTCCGCGTTATCGGAGACAGCATGATCAATGAGGGCATCTTTGACGGCGATATTGTGATAATTAAAAAACAATCTATTGCGGAAAACGGACAAACAGTTGTGGCGATTATTGATGACAATGAAGCAACTCTCAAAAAACTTTATAGAGAGAAAAATAGATTCCGGCTTGAGTCAAGAAATACCAGTATGCTTCCGCTTTTTAGAAAGGAGGTCGAAGTAAGAGGCGTAGTTGTCCAAGTGATAAGTAATATTTCCAGCAAGCCTGAAGGAAAAATTTTAAAAAAGACTAATCACAGATTTAGAACTATAGATCTTTTCGCGGGCATCGGAGGAATACGCATCGGCTTTGAAAAAGCCGGATTTAATACTGTTTTTGCAAATGATTTTGACAAACAGTGCAAGTTTACTTACGATTTGAACTTTTCAAAATCAAAACTCATAGTTGAAGACATAAAAAATATCGGTATAGATGATTTGCCAAGGTTTGACTTCTTGCTCGGCGGCTTCCCCTGCCAAGCGTTTTCTATTGCCGGATATAGGCAGGGATTTAATGATAAAAAGGGACGCGGAAATTTATTCTTTGATATTGCGCGAATTATTGACGTTCGCAAGCCAGAGGGTTTTCTTCTTGAAAATGTAAAAAATCTAAAAAGCCACGACGGAGGAAAAACTTTTAGAATAATCGAAGAAACCTTAAAGAGTTTTGGCTATTATATAAAGTCTAGGGTTTTAAACAGCATGAATTACGGAGATATTCCGCAGAATCGAGAACGAATCTATATTGTGGGTTTCAAAAATAAAGATTATGCCGATAAGTTTTCTTTTCCAGATCCAGTAAGGTTAACGAAAAAAATCACTGATTTGTTAGAGAAAAACGTCCCGGAAAAATATTACTATAATGGAAAACCTTTATATAAAAAGTTGGAAAAATTTGTGAAAGAAGAGGAAAAGGTATATCAATGGCGCAGGCAATATGTTCGTGAAAATAAGAGCGGTGTCTGCCCGACCCTCACGGCAAATATGGGCATGGGAGGGCACAATGTGCCTATTATCAAAGACAAGAAAGGTATTAGGAAGTTAACCCCTTTAGAATGCGCTCGGGTCCAAGGCTTCCCAGAAAACTATAAACTGCCCCAAATTTCAGATTCTGCCCTATATAAGCAATTTGGAAATTCGGTAAGCGTTCCAGTTATCGAAGCTGTAGCAAAACAAATAATGAAAGCAATGGAAAATTAAAAGTTACCAAACTTTTACGTCGGTTGCCATGGGCTTCAATTTTTTTGGTTTAATGATCCCTTTTGTAATGCTGAAGCGTGGCCTTCGATCTTGGGCTTGTTGCTGTTTAAATGTTTGATTCTTATTGACCTTCATATTGTAAATCAACTTCGACGGTATTTTATAAATATTGAAGGTTCCATCCAATTTGCCTTCGTTATAAAAATCCAAAAAATATAAATCATCCCAAGTAGATTTCGGACCGAAAGAAGTAAGGTCAGATTCAACGCTAGAAGCCTTTACTTGCTCTGCCTTGTTCGTACCTAAGTTAAAAGTGTCAAACGAAGCAGGAGAACTTCCCTGTAAAGAGATAAATCTCTTTGATCCCGAATAGATGCAAAAAGCGACTTCTGAAAGACCTTCTGGAAAGTTCGGCTCTCTCGACTTATAATCCCGCAAGCCCAGCTTCAGCTTTTTCCACATATCAAAAAGCTTTTTCCATTTTTGGCCATCCGCCTTTGTAAAACTCATTAGTTCTATTATACAATTTTTCCTGAAAACTTTCGTTTTGTATTTTTTAATTTTCATAAGTCTTTACTTAATGAAAAAATCTAAAGGTTTTTTATAGATCCTCGCAAATTCTTTCAACGCGACAATATCAATCCGCCTCTGTCCGGATTCAATTTTAGAAACATGCGATTGCGTCTTTCCAAGCAGTTTGGCGACTTGCACCTGATCTAAATCAGCCTCTTGGCGGGCTTTTTTCAGTTGTTCAACAATATATTTATGGGTTTTTGAGTAAATCGCTTTAGACATATTACTATCTACATATTATATTCCATTGCGTTATATTCCAAATTGTCATATAATATAAAAGAAAATTCCTATGCCTTGCCCGCGCATGGTAAGGGCAAGGCAATGATAATACATTTAAAATTTTTTCGGCGCGTCGCAAAACAAAAACCCAGCTCATTGCTGGGCAACTCGGTCACTCAAACCGAGCTCAAGTTTGCTCTGCGGGCACGACTCGAACGTGCAACCTAAGGCTTAACAGGCCCTCGCGCTACCATTGCGCCACCGCAGAATGTGTTTATGTTTTGAGTTTACCTAAAAATGAATAACTTTTCAAGTTTTAATAGCCTTTTAGCTTTTTTAGTTTTTCGTGTTCGCGAATTTTCTCAAGCGCTCGGGCTTCAATCTGGCGGATTCTTTCCCGAGTGACATCAAAAACCTCGCCTACTTCTTCAAGAGTATGCGTAACACCATCTCTTAAGCCAAATCTTAAAGATAAAATTTCCTGCTCTCTTGGGGTTAAATCTGTTAAAATTTCTTTTAGACGTTCTTGAAGAAGCTTCCGAGCTGCTTCCAAAGAAGGAGACGTAGTTTTTTCATCTTCAACAAATTCAGCCAGGATGCTGTTGTCCTCATCGTCTCCTATTGGTGTTTCTAAAGAAACTGTTTCCTGGGAAATCCTCATTATGTGATGAATCTTGGAAACTTCAACACCCATTTCCGCTGCCACTTCTTCTGGAAGCGGCTCTCTTCCTAAATCTTGCAAAAGCCGGCGCCTAATCTTTGTAAATTTGGAAAGCGTTTCTATCATATGCACTGGTATCCTAATCGTTCTTGCCTGGTCAGCTAAAGCCCTGGTGATCGCCTGCCTTATCCACCAAGTAGCGTAAGTTGAAAATTTATAACCTCTGCGCCAGTCAAATTTCTCAACTGCCTTGAACAAGCCCAGATTGCCTTCCTGAATTAAATCAAGCAAAGTTAAGTTAGGGCTCCTGCCAACATATCTTTTAGCAATAGAAACTACTAAACGGAGATTAGCTTTAGCTAATTTCTTTCTTGCTTCATCATTATCCTGTTCAATCTGACGAGCTAATTCTTTTTCTTCAGCCGCATTTAAAAAAGCTACTTTTCCTATTTCTTTTAAATACATCTGAATTGGATCAATAGGCGCTTGTAATACTTTTTTAGTTTTCTTTTTTTCTTCCGGACTAATCGGCTCTAAAAATTCTCTTACTTCCTTTACTTCAATTCCTTTATCGTCTAATGTTTGATAAAGTTCCTCTAAACCGTTTATATCATTTTCTATATTTGGAAAAGAATGCAAGATTTCAGAATAAGTAATAAATCCGCGAGAACTCCCTTGCTTAATCAACTCATTAATTTTTTCCGGAGTAATAATTTTGCGTTTTCTGACTATTTTCTTTACTTGCTTTACTTTCTTTATTTTCTTTGCCTTCTTTACTTTAATTAATATAGGCTTTTTCTTTTTCGCTTTGACCAGCTTCGGCTTTTTATCTAACTTAGTTTTCTTTTTAGTTTTTTTTGTTATCTCTTTTTTAATTTTTTTTGGCTGTTTAATCATTTTAGTTCTTATTATTTAATACTTGGGAAAGCTTATGAAACTGGTTTGTTAAAGACTTTACTTTTTCGAAATCCTTTTCCTGCTCTGCTTTTTTTATGGCTTTGGAGAGCTCATCTAGCTTTTTCTTTGACTCTAACAAAGAAATTTCCATTAAACAAGCATTAATTTCTTCTTTTGGTTCAACTTGTTCATCTCCTATTTCTGATTTGAAACAAAGATAATTCAAAAAATCTTTAAGTTCCGGAGAAACATCCTGCTCTTTAACAAAATCCGGCTTGGCCTTAAATCTCTTTAGAATTCCTTTTGTTTGGCTTGAAAAAAAAGAAGTATAATCTCCTTTGCAAACAAGAGAAAGATGCTCTGGCGATTTTAGAATCAAAGAGAGAATTCTTTCTTCTAAAAGCTGCTTTTTTGTTTTCAAAACAGGATTCTCTTTTTTTATTTCTCCTGAAAAATAATCCGGCCTTTCTTCTTTCTCCTTTTTTAATTCAACATGGATATCATCCTCTTTAATTTCTATACTTTTGGCTAATTGCTGAATCCAATGCGCTTGTTCAATTTTATTGGGAATTTTCTTAATTTTGGGCAAAAGAATCTTGGAAATTTCCTTCTTGCCTTCAGCTGTTTTAGAATCATGCCTGCTGAAAGTAGTGTCAAAATAGAATTCCATTATGGACTTTGTTTTGTTTGTTAATTCCTTCCATTTTTCCGGATTTCCAGAAACAATATCAGCCGGGTCTTTCCCTTCTGGCATTACTATTACTTTTATATTAAATCCTTGTCCCTGGGCTAAATCAATGCCCCTTTTAGTAGCTGAATCACCAGCAATATCCATGTCAAAAGCAGTAACTATGTTTTCAGAATATCTTTTTAAAATAGCTATTTGAAAAGGAGTCAGAGCTGTTCCAGAAGTAGCCACCACTCCTTCTACGCCTGCCTGATGGGACATAATCACATCTGTTTGCCCCTCAACTAAAATACATTTATCTTCTTTTCTGACAGCCATTTTTGCTTTATCTAATCCATAAAGAATCCGACTTTTATCATATAACAGAGTATTGGGGGTATTAACATATTTGGCAACTTCTTTTGAGCCACCGAATATTCTTCCTGTAAAGCCAACTGGTTGGGAACTTAGGTCAAAAATAGGAAACATTATTCTGCTCCTGAACCGATCATACGTTTTAGTATTATCTCCTTCTTTTGTGACAGCTAATCCTACTTTTAATATTTCTTCTCTTTTATAGCCGCGAGAGACCAAAAAATCAGAAAGCCCCTGCCAAACATCAGGCGCATAACCAATTCGCCATTTTTTTATTGATTCCTCTGAAATCCCTCTATTTAAAAGATATTTCTTTGCCTCATGGCCTGTTTTTGACTCTATCTGCTTGCTGAAAAAACTGGCTGCCAGCTCGCATATTTCATAAAGCCGCTGCCTCTCTGTTCTTGCTTTTGGACTTATTTTTTTTAATTCCACGCCTGCTCTTTTGGCTAAAATTTCAAGCGCTTCTGGAAATTCTACCCCTTCTATTTTCATTATGAATTTGAAAATATCTCCGCCTTCAGAACAGGACCCAAAACAATGCCACATTTGTCTTGAAGGAGAAACAAAAAAAGAAGGCCTTTTTTCCGAATGAAAAGGACAAATAGCTCGGTAGTTAATCCCGGTTTTTTGAAGCTTGATATAACTGCCGATTATTTCAACAATATCCAAACGATTTTTAATTTCTTCTATTGGAAAATTGAACATTTTTTATTCTTCTTTTCTTTGCCAGACAGAAACTTGCGGAAAAGGGATTTCAATGCCTTCCTTGTCAAAAGCAATCTTGATTCTTCTTCTTAATTCCCTGCCAATCTCCCACTGTTTCAAAGGCATTGTTTCACCTAAAACCTTTATAATAATGGCTGAATCAGCAAACTCGTCTATGCCAACCACCTCTGGATCTTTAATAATAGAATCCTTCCACTTTGTGTCTTCAGCAATCTCTTTACAAACCATGTTTAAAACCTGGGAAACATGATCAATATCCTCTTTATAAGCTACTCCAATTTTAAGATGAACTCTGGAAAATTCTTGTGATTTATTGGAAGCCACTTTAATTTCTCCGTTAGGAACATGGTGAACCACGCCGTCAATATCCCTAAGAACTGTTTTTCTCAAAGTAATATCCTCTACTTTTCCGCCAATACCCGCGATTTGTATTACATCTCCTACCCTATACTGATTTTCAAGCATAATAAAAAGACCTGCTAAAAAATCTCTAATAACATACTGCGCGCCAAAACCTACAGCCACGCCAATAATTCCAGCACCAAGGAATATTCCGCTGATATCTATGCCTAATTCAGGCAGGATCATTAAAACAGCTATTGCCCAAACCAGGACCTTAAAAGTGCTGTTAAAAATTTTAATCAAAGTATCTTCTCTTTTCTTTTCTGCGCCAGGATCTTTAGACACTTGTTCAGGTTTAATTAACTTTCTAATTGCCTTTTCAATAAAAATACTGCCAAAGCGGATAATAATAGAAGCAATAATCAGGATTATAACAATCTTTAAGCCATGAGAAAAAAACCAAGGAACTATATTATGAATAATGCTTTGAAAATCTATATTTTGAATATCCATAAATCTTTAGCGATTATATCCTGTGTATTACAGGATATATTCGCGGTTAATTGTTGTTTCTGTAATGGTATTGTAATTTATCCGGGTCTGCTCCTTTGAGAATTTTATCAACCATTTCTATTTCTTCCAAAAGACCCTCAACCAAATCATAATTTTTTGCTTCTTCATAATTTACCCATTTGTAATCAATATTCTCCTCATTCAATTTTACATCTCCAGATTTATAATCACAATAATAGCTCAAAATTATAACTGGCACAAGATTAGGCAAAATAACAGCCATATCTAAAAGATATTTTAGTATTCCAACTTCCAAATTTACCTCCTCTTTTATTTCTCTTCTTAAAGATTTCTCTATTGCGAAATACCAGTGGTCATGAGTTGTTTTAGGAGTGTTTATATAATCATCTACTTCTAACCCTCCGCCCGGTACCGCCCACTTACCCGGAAAAGCTTTCTTATCTAAACTCCGTTGCGCAATTAAATATTTGCCATCTTTGTGAATAATAGCTGTAGAAGTAATCCGATGTAATTCTCTGTTTTTAATTTCCATGCGGTAGGTGCAGGACTCGAACCTGCAAGGGTATAAATACCCGCCAGTTTTCAAAACTGGTGCCTTAGCCAATTCGGCGCAACCTACCAAATTGTAATTAGTGTGTGTAATTTATGCGGAGGGGCAGGGATTCGAACCCTGGCGGGCAAAAGCCCACGTGTTCTCCAAACACGCTCCTTAAACCACTCGGACACCCCTCCATAACTTAATCCCATAGTTTATAAATTGAATGGTTTCCAACAGAATGAAACCAAATGATATCAGCATCTACAAATTCAAAAATAATTCGGTATTTTTGATTTACAGAAAAAGACAAAAAACCCTTAAGCTCGCCTTTTAGTTTGTGGGTTTTAAGTCTTTGATTAAAAGGATTCTTTCGAAAAATTTTTTCTTTTTCTTCAGCTATTTTTTTAACATCTATGGGCAGTTTTTTGTACTCTCGAACAAACTTGCTGGAATAGTAAATTTTCATATCAAAACAAGGATTATCGTAAATCCTTTAATGATTTTAAAACTTTTCCTCTGCCAGAAGCAAGCTCTTTTCTGCTTTCTGCTAATTCCTGCAAAATTCTGCCCTCTATCCACATTCTTATCAAATCTCGAAAAAACTCACTTTTAGTAGCATACTTTTTTTGTTTTATTATATCTTCAACTGCCTGATTCATATCTTTTGGCAATGAGATATTAATTATACTTCTCATAACTTTGTAATAAATTGTATTACAATTTAATGATAGCATGCCTGAAAACGACGTCAAGACATTTTTTACAATCCTTGTTTTTTGCCTTTTACTTTGGCAATTATTTCCTCTCTTAACTGTTCGGCTCTTTCTCTTTCAATGCCAGGCAGGTTTCCTTCTGCCCAAGCGCCGTATCTGCCCTGCGCGCCTCCAAAACCAGCTGTTTGAATTCGTAAATCGCTTAAACCAAAAATGCGAGCCATTACTCCTCTATGAATATCAATATTTTGGACTCTTTCATAAGGAATGGAAACATATCTTTTCCAGATTACTCCATGCTCCATTTTAAACGTGTCTTCAGTAATATCGTAAAGCCAGAAACGATAAGTGAGCTTTGCCCAAGCATAGCAGAAAAGAACATAGAACATAAAAACAGCAACAGGAAAAAGAAAAACTTTACCGGATAGTATTCCCCCTGCCAATATCAATGGAATCCACATCCAGAAAAAAATAATAGCAATAAACAATCCTGCAAACAAAAATCGAACAAAGAATATCCAAACTACTTTAGGATTTAATTTTTCCATAATTCTTAATTTTATAATTTTAATTATCAAACGACCTTTATTTTATTTTCATTCCGCGGAGGTTTGCTATCCGTTCCTCCATAGGCGGATGGGTCATAAATAATTTAGTAAACCAGCTTTTTCTTTGCTCTCCCTTAAAAGGATTTGAGATAAAGAGATGAGCAGTAGAATTATTAGCTGTTCGCATAGGGTTTGAGTCAGCAGAAATCTTTTCCAAAGCACGCGCCAAACCTTCTGGATAACGGGTGAGCAAAGCGCCGCTGGCATCAGCCAAAAATTCCCTTTTTCTGGAAATTGACAGCCGTATTAAAGAAGCGGCAATAGGCGCTAAAATCGCTGCTAAAATTCCTAGGACTAATAGGATTGCGCCGCTAGAACCTTGGGAATCGCGCCGTCCGCCGCCCCAAAAAGTAATGCGCAAGAACATATTTGAAAGCATTGCAACAACACCAACTAAAACCACAATCACTGTTTGTAAAAGCATATCCTTATTTCCAATATGGGAAAGTTCATGCGCAATCACGCCTTCTAATTCTGCTCTTTCCAATTTTTCTAAAAGTCCTGCAGTTACTGCGACAACAGCATGTTCAGCATCCCTGCCAGTGGCAAAAGCATTTGGCTGGGATTCCTGAATTATAAAAATTTTAGGCAATGGAAGGCCGGCAGTAATGCAAAGATTTTCTACAAGGCGAAAAAGTTCAGGATTATCTCTTTTTTCAATCGGCTTGGCACGGCACATTCTTAAAACAAGCTTATCAGAATACCAATAGGACCCAAAACTCATTAAGACGCTTAAAGCAACAGCGATTATTAAAATGATGCTGGTATCCAGCAAAAAGCTAAAAAACCAGCCAACAGCTATGATAAAAATGAAAAATCCTGTCATTAACAGCCAAGTTTTCCGAGTATTTGATTCGGCTTGAGTATATAATGTTGGCATTAGAAATTCACTTTCACTGGTTCGCGAGCAGCAGCTTCCTCTATCTCAAAGAAATCCATTTTGATAAAACCGAACTTTTTAGCGATAAGATTAACAGGAAAACTTTGAATCTTAATATTCAAATCGCGGACATTGGTGTTGTAAAATCTTCTAGACGCCTGAATTTTGTCTTCAGTGTCGCGCAGTTCTCTTTGTAATTCCACAAAATTTTCTGAAGCGCGCAATTGCGGATAGTTTTCAGCCACAGCAAAAAGTGATTTCAGGGTATCGCTAAGCATATTTTCCGCTTGGCCTTTTTCTTTTATGCCAGTAGCGCCCATTGCTTGAGTTCTGGCTTCTGTAACCTTTTGAAAAAGTTCCCTTTCATGCGTTGCATATCCCTTAACTGTTTCAACTAAATTAGGAATTAAATTATATCTTCTTTTTAACTGAACATCAATGTCTGACCATGCCTCTTTTGACCTAGTTCTCAACTTAATCAAACCATTATAAGTGATAATCAGCCAAAGAGTAATTCCGACAGCGACTATTAAAATAATTATTTGAATAGTAGTCATTGTATTAAATTTTAGGTGTTAATTACGACCTTTCTTAGCTAATTATATTAAAATTTAACCCTTTTGTCAAAAAAAATCGCTCTGCGAGTTATCTTGCTAATAACATTACTAAAAACATAACACATATACAACGGCCGTGGTATATGTGTTATAACCCAAAAACTCGGCGATGCCGAGTTTTTTGAGTTTTTTTTGTAATTTGGGTTTTGTTTGGAATTTTAGAATTTGTTTAGAAATTATCTGGCCATGCCAAATTTGGCAAAGCCAGAGGATTTGTTTAGAAATTAGAAATTAGAAATTCCTGATTGAGGATTAATAATACTCAATCAGGTTATCTAGTATCCCATTCCAGGCATTCCTCCCATTCCGCCGGGCATAGTCGGACAAACACCTTCTTTTTTCTCTTCTGGTTTTTCAGCCACTACGCATTCAGTGGTTAAAAACATTGAAGCGGCAGAAGTCGCGTTCTGAAGAGCAGAACGAACAACCTTAGTTGGATCAACAATTCCTGTTTGCAGTAAATCTTCATATTTCATTGTTTGAGCATTGAATCCAAAACCGCCTTCTTTTTTTCTTACTTCTTCAGCCACCACAGAACCGTCTAAACCAGCATTTTGGGCAATCATTTTAATCGGCTCTTTTAATGCCCGCATTAAAATATCAACTCCTGTTTTTTCATCGCCTTGAATATCTGAATTCTTTAAAACTGCAGATGCCCTTAAAAGAGCTACTCCTCCACCAGGCACAATGCCTGCTTCAACTGCTGCCCGAGTAGCGGCTAAAGCGTCTTCTGCCTTATGCTGTCTGGCTTTTTGTTCAACTTCGGTAGCAGCACCGACTTTAATAACAGCCACGCCGCCAGAAAGCTTTGCCAAACGTTCTTCCAGCTTTTCTTTGTCAAAATCAGAACCAATATTTTTAAGTTCGTTTCTAATCTGATTAACCCTGGCATCAATTTCCTCTTTCTTGCCTCTGCCTTCAATAATAGTAGTATTCTCTTTACTGGCAACCACTTTCCTCGCCTGACCAAGCATATTAATGTCTGTTTTATCAAGTTTTAAGCCAATCTCTTCGGAAATCACACGTCCGCCAGTAACCACGGCAAGATCTTCAAGTATTTCTTTTCTCCTGTCTCCAAAGCCAGGCGCTTTCACAGCTAAAGTATTGAAAACGCCTCTTAATTTATTAACTACCAGAGTGGCCAATGCCTCGCCTTCAATTTCATCAGCAATAATCACTAATTCTTTTTTGCCTGCCTGGGCCAATTTCTCTAAAATTGGAACAATATCCTGCATAGCAGAAATCTTTCGGTCAGTAATCAGAATATATGGATCTTCATAGCTCGCCTCCATTCTTTCAGTATCAGTAATCATATAAGGAGAAACATATCCAGTATCAAATTGAAGTCCCTTAACAATTTCTTTTTGCAAACCAAAGGTTTTTGATTCCTCTACAGTAATAACACCGTCCTTGCCAACTTGCTCCACCACTTCAGCAATCAGGTTGCCCATTTCAGGATCTTCAGCAGAAATAGCAGCTACTTGCGCTATTTCCTGGCGATTAGTAATCGGCTTTGCCATCTTTTTTAATTCTTCTATTACTGCCTTAGTCCCCTTCTCAATTCCTCTTCTGACCGCCAATGGGTTGGCTCCAGCTGAAACATTTTTCAGGCCTTCAGAAACAACTGCTTGCGCAAGCAAAACAGCAGTAGTTGTTCCGTCACCAGCAACATCATTGGTTTTTTCTGCCACTTCCTTTACAATCTCTGCGCCTAAATTTTCAACTTTATCCTCTAATTCAATCTCTTTGGCAATAGTAACTCCGTCATTAGTAATAGTAGGAGCGCCAAAACCTTTATCTAAAACAACATTACGTCCTTTAGGTCCTAATGTTACTTTTACGGCATTGGCTAACTTGTCCACTCCGTTCTTTAACTTTTTGCGAGCATCCTCGCTGTAAAAAATTTGTTTACTCATATTTTTTTTTGCTAAGAAAACCAATTTTTTAAATTCTGATGTGCAGGAATAAGAATAAGGTGGCGAGGATTTTCTGCTTTCCGAAACGCGTCGGAGCCCTTTAGGGTAAAGCACGAGGAAAGAAGGAAATCCGAGCAAACCGTGAGAGTTTAAAAAATCTGGTTTTCGAAGCTATAAATTTATTCTAAAATTGCAAGTATGTCTTCTTCTTTAGCGATTAAATATTCTTTGTCATCTATTTTTATTTCATTTGGTCCGTATTTTGTAAACAAAACCCTGTCTCCTGGCTTAATCCCTGTTATGGGAACTATATTGCCAGAATTGTTTTTTTTGCCAGGACCAACAGCAATAACCTTTCCTTGTTCAGGACTTTCTTTATCTGCTGTTTCTGGAAGCAAAATACCGGCCTTGGTTTTTTCTTCCTTTTTCATCGGCTCAATAAGAATATGATCGGTTAATGGCTGGATAGTCATAAAATCATTTTAACATAATAACATTTAAGCATACTAACATGCTAACATATTAACAAAAGATAAAATCAGAAATGTTAAGATGTTTGAATGTTAAAATGTTAAGATGTTGTAATCACTTCTCTATCTTAAACAAAACAAAATTTTTGTCAACATTGCCAGAAAATAATTATTGTGATATTCTAATATAATATGGAAGGCAATAAATTAGAAAAAATAAAAAATTCCTCTTTGTTTGTTTTAATTTTCGCTTTTTTAGTAGCTTTTTCAGGCATTGCAATTCTAAGCTGGCAGTACCATAAAATATCAGAAAAAGAAATTCCTTCTCTTAAAGAAACAATAGAACAAGGCTCGGCAGAAAATTTAGTGGACCAGTTTATGCAGTATAGAATTGAAAAAAATGAAAATCAAGCCATGGTTTATCTTACAGAAAATGCAGTTGAGCAAAAAAACCAGGGAAAATTCCTGCTTATAAATAATTTCAAAAGTTTTGAAATATTAAAAACTGAAAAAATAAGCGACAAAGCCTACAGGTCTTCTGTAAAAATTCAAGAAGAAAACGAGGGCTATGAAATAGTTGAAATAATCACTATAACTAAAATTCTAACATTAGACAAATATTACATAGATTCAATAGAAATAGCCGGATAAATCCCGCACCTTTTCTTTGAAAAAGGTGCGGGATAAACTGATGATTAGTTCTAAACTGAAAAAAAACTGCATATCTATTATTTTTTTAGCCCTTTTAATCGGGCTTTTTGCTTTTTTAATTTTTATAATGCCTGGCAATGAAATTTTTGTAGAGACTAAAAGTAATCAGACTATTCTCAGCGCTGATACGCTTCAAGGACTCAAGCAAAAAGAAATAAAACTAAAACAATTAAAAGATTTTGGTTTTGAAAAAAGGCAGGAATTTATTTCTAAAAAAACAGATTTTTTAGAAATTAATCTTTCAGAAATGAAAGCTCAAATTTATAAAAATGGCGCATTAGAAAAAGAACTTCCTATTTTAGCCAAAGGAGATCCTGAATTTTGGGGAGGAGTTCCTTCGGGTCTTTATAAAGTGATTTCCGGACACAAAACTGCTTTTTCCAATATTGCTCATGTTTATATGCCATGGAGCATTAATTTTTACGGTAAATACTATATTCACGGAGAACCGTATTATTCCAATGGCCAATCAACTGAATTCAATTATACTGGCGGTTGTGTTAGATTCTCTAATGAAGATGCAGAATACATTTATAATGCTGCAGAGATAGAAATGCCTGTTTTAATAATTGACAAGCTAACGAAGGTCGGGCCTTCGTTAGCCAACGAAGGCCCGACCTTCGTTATTTCTGAAATATCTGCTGAATCTTATTTAATTGCCGACCTTGATAATTATTATATTTTGGCTGAAAAAAATCCTGAAAAAATAATGCCCATAGCTTCTTTAACTAAACTAATGACTGCCATAGCTGCTATTGAGAATAATGATTTAAGAAAATCAATCTGGGTTACAAAAGAAATGTTAAAAGCATATGGCTCTACGCCAGGATTAGAAGCTGGAAAAAAATACAATTTAGTTGAACTCCTTCATCCTCTTTTAACTCAATCATCTAATGACGCTGCTGAAATTTTAACCCGCTTTTCAGGAAGAGAAAAAACAATAAGATTAATGAATGAAAAAACAAAAATGATTGGCATGAAAAATACTTTTTACGACGACCCGAGCGGCTTAAGCGAAAAAAACGTTTCTACTGCACAAGATCTTTTCTATTTGAGCCAATATATTTTCAATACCAGGCCTCCTCTTTTGAAAATCAGCAAAGGAGAAACAATAGAGGATTTTGGAACAGTTCATTTTGAAGATTTGCATAACAAAAATATTTTTCCGGAAAGCAAGGACTTTTTAGGCGGCAAAACCGGATTTATTATAGAATCAAAATATACCGGCATATTTATATTTGAATTGCCATTGCCAGACAACACTTCGCACAATATTATAATTGTTCTTTTAAAATCCGACGACCTCAAAGATGATGTCCAAAAAATCCTAACCTGGTGGTTTGAAAAGAATTATCTTGAATAGCTACAAGGCTTTACTTTTATATTATTTTCTGATATTATAATTACAGTGTTTAAAGAACTCGTTCTGAAAATTATTGCCGGGATAATAGGAATTTGGCTGGCTGCGCAATTTGTTTCTGGCGTAGAAATTATAGATTCCTGGCAAATTTTTATTTTGGCTGGTTTAATCTTAGGTCTGATAAATTATTTTATTAAACCAATTTTAAATCTTATTGCTCTGCCTTTGCGGATACTCACCCTTGGATTATTTAGCTTGGTAATTAATATGGGTATTATCTGGGTAATAGATGTTTTGTTTGTAGAAATTGATATTCAAGGCATTGCGCCGCTTTTCTGGACAACGCTTATTGTCTGGACAATAAATATTATAATTCCTAAATTCTTTCCTAAAAAGAAAGTGATCATAGAATAATAAACATGCAAGAATTAATTTCTTATATACAAATCGCTGTTGCTGTCCTCTTGATTGTCCTTATCCTTTTCCAGCAAAGAGGCACTGCTCTTGGCTCTGCTTTTGGAGGCGGAGGCGGAGGAGGAGGCGAAGGCGGAGGATTCTACGCTACTAGACGAGGAATACAGCAAAAAATATTTTGGGCTACTATCATTTTAGGAATAGTTTTTATCGGGTTATCTCTTTTAACCCTTGGTCTTCAATAATAATGCATTTTCCAAAGCTCTCTAATCAAAAATGGCCTTCATTGGGCCAATGGAAACAATTGTTTAAAATCTTAAACAAAAAAGAGAAAAAATGGTTTCTTGTTTTTTTTGTTTTGTTCCTTTTCTCTTCTTTATTCCTTGCAACAAATTCGTATTACAAAAATACTGAAATCGTTCCTAAAAATGGAGGAACTTATATTGAAGGAATTGTCGGACAGCCAAGATATATTAATCCTATTTATGCTACTTCAAATGATGTGGACAGGGATTTAACAGAATTGTTGTTTTCTGGATTAATGAAATACAATAATAAAGGTGAAATTATTCCAGATTTTGCCAAAGATTACAAATCAGAAGACGAAGGCAGGACATATATTTTTTACTTAAAAGAAAACATTGTTTGGTCAGATGGAGAAAAATTTTCTGCTGATGATATTGTCTTTACTATCAAAACAATTCAAAACTCTGATTACAAAAGCGATCTCCGGACTAACTGGTTGGGCGTAGAAGTAGAAAAAATATCAGATAATGCCATTAAATTTAAACTTAACAAGCCATACAGCGGCTTTTTAGAACGGTTAACTTTAAAAATTCTGCCTGCGCATATCTGGCAGGATATTTCTCCTGAAAATTTCTCACAAACTTATTACAATCTTCATCCAATAAGCTGCGGTCCTTATGAACTAAAAAAGCTGGATCAAAAAGAAATAGACCCGTATAAAAAGCTAAGTATTGTAAAGTCATTAACATTGGAAAGAGATCCTGATTATTTTGATAACAAACCTTATATTTCTAAAATTATTTTTTATTTCTTTGAGAACGAAGAAGCGCTTATCAAAGCTGCCAAACAGAATAAAATCAAAGGATTTTCTTTAGCTTCTTTTGAAAATAAAAATCTTTTTGAGGGCTCTTTTTCTGAATACAACTTTGTTCTGCCAAGATATTTTGCTGTGTTCTTCAATCCTAATGAATCAGACATATTAGATGATAAAGATATAAGAAAAGCGCTGAATTACGGAACTAATAAGCAAGAAATCATTGAAAAAGCTTTATTGGGACAAGGACAGGTAATATCATCGCCTATTCTCTCTGAAATTTTTAATTATGAATTACCTGCTGAAATATACGAGTATGATTTGGAAAAAGCAAAGGAAATATTAGATAAAAACAGCTTTAAAGAAACAGAAAGCGGATTAAGAGAAAAAACTGTTAAAAAAGAACTGGCTTTCACATTTAAAAGCAGATTAACAACTGGCTCAAAAGGAAAAGAAGTAGAAGAGCTCCAGAAATGCCTGGCTGATCCCGATATTGTAGGACCGGAAATATATCCAGAAGGAAAAATAACTGGTTATTTCGGTTCAAAAACAAAAGCGGCAGTAATCAGATTTCAAGAAAAATATAAAGAAGAAATCCTTGATCCTTGGGGATATGCTAAAGGGACTGGAACAGTCGGGAAAACAACAAGAGACAAGCTTAATGAGCTTTGTTTTGGAGACCCTTATAAAAATATACAATTAAAATTTTCCTTATCAATAGTTGAAAACCCTGTTTTTAAAAAAGTGGCTGAATTATTAAAAGAACAGTGGAGAGAAATCGGAGTAGAGCTTGAAATTCAAAGCCATTCTATTTCTGATATTCAAAATAATTTTATAAAACCAAGAAAATATGATTCCTTGCTCTTTGGAGAAGTATTGGCTATTATTCCTGACCCTTATCCTTTCTGGCATTCTTTGCAAAAAATACATCCTGGATTAAATTTAGCTATGTATGAAAACAAAAAAACAGACAAGTTATTAGAAGATGCGAGACAAACTCAAGATTTTGAATTAAGAAAAGAAAAGTTAGAAAAATTTCAGGAAATTTTAATCAGCGACGCTCCATGCGTTTTCTTATACAGCCCGAATTATCTTTATTTTATTTCTAAAGAAATAAAAGGGGTTGAGCAAGGCATAATTGCCGAACCATCAAAAAGATTTAATGAAGTTGAAAACTGGTATATTAAGACAAAAAAAACATGGAAATAAGATATTTAAATGACATGAAAAAAGTTCTTTATGACCAGAAATGGGTAAAAACAGCACCAAATCTTGAGCTTTATTATATGCATCGCGGTATAAAACATAAAGGAGAATTTACCCTGTTAAATACCCAGCCTTTACATAAAAGGCGGGGTGCCGCAAAGCGGCATTTAACAGGGTTAAGATATGATATTACGATTATTCCTGCAAGAATGCTGGGCAAAGAGTTTGTAAGGACTAAAGGCAATATGAACTCAAAAAATTTCCAAGAGTTATATATTGTACTTGATGGAAAAGCAATTTTTTTAATGCAAAAAACAAAAGGAAAGATTATTGAAGACATTGTTGTTGTTGAAGCAAAAAAAGGAGAATGCGTAATTTTTCCGCCAAAATATGCTGCCATAACTATCAACCCATTAAAAAAAGAGTTGAAAATCGCGAATTGGGTTTCTATAAAAAATAAAAATATTTATGATGAATTAGGAAAAATGGGAGGCGCCGGTTATTTTTATACTAAAACCGGCTGGATAAAAAACAAAAACTATAAAAAAGTCCCAAAACTGCGCTTTGAAAAACCTTTAAAGAAAATGCCAAAAAATTTAGATTTTTTGAAAGAAGAATAAAAAAAATCCCTACATAGAAATGTTTATTTTCCTTTGTAGGAATATCAAAAAAATTGGGTTTGTGTATTCAATTTCACTGATTTGTATTATTTAGTTTTTTAATAAAAAATATCACCCCCATGAAACCTCCCATAAAGCCAGAGATAAGACCGGAAATTCCATTGTTAACTCCTGTGGCTAAAAGGTTCACTGGCATGCCAATCACGAAATAATTTATCATTCCGCTCAATGCAGCTCCTATTATCACTCCTATCAACCCAGCTTTTAATGGTTCTTTTATTTCCATTTTTTCTCTACTTTGCCTCCTAAATTTTTTTCTTTCTTAATTTTTCAATTTCAGTATTCAGCACATCCTCAATCTTCGCTAATGGATGAAGTATCTGATATCTTATGATTTCTTGTTTCCACTCAATAAATCCTTTCTCGTAATCTAAATCAGGATCGTGCTCTATCTTCTCTATTAAATCTCTGACGTCCTGATATATTCGCTGAAATGCTTCTTCATATTCCTCTTTTGTAACCTCTCTCCATATCATTTGATACCTCCTATATTCACTTTTACGCCGACAAGATTGTTTCCTTATCGGGAACTAATAATAGTTTAACATTAAAATAAAAAAAGTCAATTGGCGGGCGTGGCGGAACAGAAGACGCGCAACGTTCAGAACGTTGTATCCGAAAGGTTGTAGAGGTGCAAATCCTCTCGCCCGCACTAACAAACTAAATTTTAAGTATGTATAATTCTCAACAACAAAAATATAACAATCTTCGCATTATCCCCTTAGGGGGACTTGGCGAAGTTGGAAGAAATATGATGGTCATGGAATACAATGACCAGATTTTGATTATTGATATGGGTTTTAGAATGCCGGAAGAAGATATGCACGGCATTGATTATATTATTCCCAACATTGGCTATCTCAAGGGCAAAGAAAAAAATATCTTAGGAGTTGTCTTCACTCATGGTCATTATGACCATATTGGCGCTATCCCATATTTTATTGAAAAAATCGGAAATCCGCCAATGTTTGCCTCTGCTTTAACCAAAGGAATTATTTTAAAAAGACAGGATGATTTTCCAAGCCAGCCAAGATTAAATATACAAGAAGTAAAAAACGGTTCAAGAATAAGTCTTGGTGTTTTTAAAATTGAATTTTTTAGAATGAACCATAATATTCCAGACAACTTAGGATTATTTATTCAAACCCCAGTAGGAAATATCTTGCATACTTCTGATTTTAAATTTGATAATGCGCCAGTAAATGAGCTGCCTACTGATTTTAGAAAACTAAAAGAACTCTCTCAAAGAAAAATTTTATTATTAATGTCTGATTCAACTGGATCTGAAGAAGAAAACCATTCTCTTTCAGAGCAAGACATCCAAAGGAACTTAGAAAAAATCTTTATTAAGGTCAAAGGAAGAATTATTGTTGCTACTTTTGCGTCTTTAATCAACAGAATCCAGCAAATAATTACTTTGTCAGAAAAATACAATAGAAAAGTGGTCGTAGAAGGATATTCAATGAAAACTAATGTAGAAATTTGTAAAATATTAGGATATATTAAAGCAAAAAAAGGAACTCTTATATCTGCAAAAGAAATGAAAAACCTGCATGATTCTCAAATAACTTTTCTTTGTACCGGCGCCCAAGGCGAAGAATCCTCAATGTTAACAAGAATAAGCAATAATGACTATCAATTTTTAAGATTTAAAAAAGGAGATTCAGTAATCCTTTCATCTTCGGTTATACCTGGAAATGAGAGAACAGTTCAATTTATTAAAGACAATATTCTAAGGCAAGGAGTAAAGGTCTTTCATTATAAAATGATGGATATTCATGCAGGAGGCCATGCCCAGCAGGAAGAATTAAAAGAAATGATTGAAATTATGAGGCCAAAGTTTTTTATGCCTATCCACGGACAATACTCAATGCTGGTTAATCATGCTCAAATTGCTTATTCTTTGGGTATTCCAGAGAAAAACATAGTTATAGCTGAAAACGGCCAAATAATTAACCTAAGCAGGGAAAAAATTTATATTGAGAAAAAAACTGTTCCGTCAAATTACATAATGGTTGACGGTTTAGGCGTAGGCGACGTAGGTGAAATTGTTTTGAGAGACAGGCGGGTTTTAGCTGAAGACGGAATGTTTGTTATTGTGGCAATAGTTGATAAAAAGACCGGAAAAGTTAAAGGTTCTCCAGATATTATATCAAGAGGCTTTGTTTATTTAAGGGAATCAAAACCATTGCTCGCTGCGACCAGAAAGCAGGTCATAGGCATTATAAACAAAGCTATTGCTTCGGAAAAAACAATCAACTGGACCAACATTAAAGAAGAAGTTAGAAATAAAATCGGTAAATTTTTATTCCACAAAACTCAAAGACGTCCTATGGTTCTCCCTGTCATTATAGAAGTTGACTAATTCGCTCTGGAATGATATGATATGCCTGTTTTATAACTATGAAATTATACGAACTAACTTATTTAATAAAACCGGAAATTGACGAAAAAGAGCTGAACTTGCTGTCTGAAAAAATAAAATCCTTAATTAAAGAAAGAGAGGGGATTTTAGGAAAGGAAAATGAACCAATAAAGAAAAAACTCGGCTATCAAATTAAAAAAAAATCGCTTGCCTATCTCAGAACCTTAGAATTTCAATTAGAGCCTGAGAAACTGTTAGAAATTAAAAAAGAAATTGGATCTCAAAAAGATATTCTCAGGTTTCTCTTTGTTGTTAAAAAAATAGAAAGACACAAACCATTATTAAGAACTATTCCTAAAACGATTACAAAACCTCCTTTAGCTAAAAAAGAAGAAAAGAAAAAGGTTGAGCTAAAGGATATTGAAAAAAAGCTTGAAGAAATTTTAGATGAATAAAAATCATGAATTTGAATAAAGTTTTCCTCGTTGGCAATTTAACATCTGATCCTGAATTAAGAAACACGCCAACTGGACAGTCTGTCTGCAACTTTAGGATAGCTACTAATCGTATTTGGAATGACAAGGCAACCGGGCAGCAGCAGCAAAAAACAGAATACCATAGTATAGTTGCATGGCGCCGACTGGCTGAAATTGCTTCCCAATTTTTAAAAAAAGGAAGCTTAGTTCTTATTGAGGGAAGATTGGAAACAAGAAGCTGGGAGGATCCTGCCGGTAATAAACGTTATAGAACAGAAATTATTGCTGAAAGAATGCAATTAGGGCCAAAGGGTTTTTCTAAATCATCTAACCAAGAAGTTCCTTCAATAGAAGAAGAACAAAAACATTCTCAGCCGCAAGAAACAGAAATTCCAATTATAGAGGAAGACGCTGAACCGCAAGTAGATGAAACAAAGCCTAAAATGGAGCCTCAAAAACCTGACGAAATAGACGTCAAAGAAATACCATTCTAAAACATGGATTGTTATTTTTGTAAAAAAAACAGGAAAGAAATAGATTTTAAGGAGACAGAAATTCTCCGTAGGTTTATTTCTGGTTTGGGCAAAATAAGACCTCGAAAAAAAACAGGGCTTTGCGCCATGCATCAAAGAAAACTATCACGAGCAGTCAAAAGAGCCCGCCATTTGGGATTATTATCTGCTACTGAAAAATAATTGTTATATCGCCACGCAAAAAAAACTGCGGCTTAGCCGCAGTTTTTTTAGTTTATTGGTAAGATAAAATCACGCTAACAGCAATAAGAAAAACTAAAATAATAATTACAGACCCTGATCTTGTAGATATTGTTTTATTTAAGTTCATAGAAATAGAATATAGATTAGAATATAAATAATGTTGCTCCGACCTTTTTATTGATTTTTAATAATTGCTTTTTCTATTTTTGAGGCTACATCTGAATTTTCCTTTAAAAAATTTCTAACTGCTTCTGTGCCTACGCCAAGTTTAGTATTCTCAAAACTATAAGTATTTCCGCTTTTCTTAATAATTTCTTCTTTTAAGCCAGCGTTTATTAAATCTGATGCCCTGGAAATTCCTTCAGCATAATAAATGTCAAATTCAACTGTTTTAAATGGAGCGGCTACTTTATTTTTAACTATTTTCGCTCTAATTCGAGAGCCGACAATTTCATCTTTTTGTTTTATCTGGGCAATTCTTTTTAAGTTTATTCTTACAGAAGAATAAAACTTCAAAGCCAAACCGCCCGGCGTGGTTTCTGGGTTGCCCCAGCTGATACCGATTTTCATTCTGGTCTGGTTTAAGAAAATAACAACAGTTTTTGTTTTGGAAATAATCCCTGACAACTTTCGAAGCGCTTGCGACATCAGACGGGCTTGAAGACCAATCTGAAACTCACCCATTTCACCAGCAATTTCTGTTTTGGGAGTTAAAGCGGCAACTGAATCAATAACAATCACATCAACAGTTCCTGATCTCACTAATGTTTCTACAATTTGAAGCGCCTGCTCTCCAGAATCAGGCTGGGAAATTAAAAGTTCATCAATATTTACACCAATTTTTTTAGCATAATCAGGATCCATAGCATGTTCAGCATCAATAAAAGCGCCTATCCCTCCTTTTTTTTGAGCTTCAGCTAAAATATGCAACGCCAAAGTGGTTTTCCCAGTTGCCTCACCGCCATAAATTTCAATTACTCTTCCTCGCGGAACACCGCCTACACCTAAAGCCATATCTACAGAAATTGAACCAGTAGGGATAACATCTACATCTACTGCCTGCACATCTTTTAATTTCATAATAGCACCCTCGCCAAAGCGCTGTTTAATCTCATCAACTGCTTCAGTTAAATCAGTATTTGGTTTTTTTTCTTCTTTTTTCTTCATATTCTTTTATTCTATATCTTTTCTTCGTTTTCTTCAATAATATAAACTTCTCTTGGTTTTGCTCCGTCTGACGGACCAACTATTCCTCTTTCCTCTAATGTATCTATCAAACGGGCAGCCCGGGCATATCCAAGCCGCAATCTTCTTTGCAGCAGAGAAGCAGACGCTTTTTTTGATTCAATGATGATTCTTTTCGCTTCCTCGTAAAGCGGATCTTCATCATAAAAACTCTCTTCTTTTTCCAATGCTTCTTCTATGGAACTGACTGAATTTGAGATTTCTTTATCTATTTTTTCTTTTTCCTCTGAAATTTCTTTTGACGGAACTTCTGATTTTTTCAGCCAATTAGTTACATTCTTCATCTCTTTTTCTGAAACATAAGCGCATTGGATTCTTTTCGGTTTCGCAACTTCTGCAGAAATAAACAGCATATCTCCCAAACCTAAAAGCTTTTCTGCGCCAGCCATATCTAAAATAGTTCGAGAATCAATCTGAGAAGCAACCTGAAAAGCGATTCTGCTTGTAATATTTGCTTTGATAAGTCCTGTAATTACTTCTACTGAAGGCCTTTGAGTAGCTAGAATTAAATGAATTCCTACTGCGCGAGACATCTGCGCCAAGCGGACAATACCTGCCTCAACCTCTCTGCCGCGAGCAGCCATAACATCAGCTAATTCATCAATAATCAAAACAATATAAGGCAATGGCTCTAATGCTTCTCCATTTATTTTCTGAGTTCCAGCTGCAATCTCATTATAGCCGGCTATATTTTTTGTCTTGGCTTCAGATAGCACGTCAAATCTTCTTTCCATTTCTGTAATCAACCATTTTAAAACATTGATTGTTTTCTGCGGGGTTAGGATCACTGAAGACAGTAAATGCGGCAAACCATTGTAAATAGAAAATTCTACTCTTTTGGGATCAACTAAAATAAATCTTAAACTCTCTGAAGAATTTCTATAAAGCAAGCTTGCAATAATATTATTAAGACAAATGGTTTTCCCACTGCCAGTGCTTCCAGCCACTAAAAGATGCGGCATTTTGCTTAAATCGCCAAAAACAGGATTGCCGGCTACATCTCTTCCTAAAGGAAAAGTAAGTTTAGAAGGAGAATTCTGGAATTCCGGCTGCTCTAATAGGTTTCTTAAGCCAACCCTGGCTCTGCCTTTGTTAGGTATTTCAACTCCTACTAATGACCTGCCAGGAACAGGGGCTTCAATCCTAATAGGATGAGCGGCTAAAGCTAATGATAAATCATTATTCAAAGAAGTAATTTTTGAGAGTTTTACTCCTTCTGCGGGCTTAAAAGTATACTGTGTAACTGTTGGTCCAATATTTACTTCCGCCATTTCTACTGGAATATCAAAATTTTGAAGAGTTCTCTGAATTATAGCTGCATTTATTTTAGTATCTCCAGAAGTAGGAGAGCCCTGATCTTTTGCCAGCAAATCCAATGGCAACGGCTGATAGTCCTCTCCTGAAAAAATAGTAAGCGGTTTTGTTTTTAATTTAAAAATGGACGATGTCTCCTCTTTTTCTTTCTCTATCGCAGATTCAAGTTTAATTTCTTTTTTCTTTAAAATATCGCTAATTATCGGTTTTTCTTTTTCACTCACCGTAGCTTTAGCAAAGGTGGGCGCGAATGAAGGCTTTTCCTTGCCCGCCGGAGCTTTAGCAAAGGCGGGTTCTTCTTTTTTCAACGGCTTTGGGCTAATCTGCCAAAGAATTAAGCCGCCGATAATAATTACTGTTATAAACACAATACTAGCGCCCAAAGTCCCAAATGCCTTGATTAAAGGAAAAGATATTAAATAACCAAGCCATCCGCCCTGCTTTATTTCTTCATCTATGCTTGTAATGCCTAAAATTCCAGATACGCCTAAGACCAAAACAATAATTCCAAAAAATATAGCTAATTTATTCTTTTTTATTTCTGGCTCATATTTCTGGCTAAAGAAAACTACTCCTCCTAAAATAAAAAGCAAAGGCAGAATAAAAAGCGCCTTTCCAATCAACGAGTCAGAAAAATCCATAAAAATCTGGCCAGCTCTGCCAAATAAGTTAAAAAAAGAAAGAGAAATAATAATTGCGCCTAAAAACATTAAGACGCCATAAATTTTTCTCTTTGTGTCTTCTAACAAATCAAGGTGAAAAAGAGGTTTTCTCTCTTTTTTTCTGGTTATATTTTTTTTATTCTTCTTGTTTTTCTTTTTCTTAGCCACCAATATCATCTAAACATTCAAACATTTTAACATTTAAGCATTCGTTTATATGTTAGTATGTTTATATGTTAGTATGTTTATATGTTTTATTCTATCACAAAAACCCGATTTCTACAAAAAAACAGCCAGATCTATAGCCGTTTTTATCAAGAATAAAATCCATAACAAAGTAGTACTAAACAGTTACTTTTTGAAACCGGTGCCGGCTGGGATGAGTTTGCCGATAATGACATTTTCTTTCAATCCTCTTAATTTATCTTCTTTTCCTTCTAAAGATGCCTTAATCAAAATCCGTGATGTCTCCTGGAAAGAAGCGGCAGACAAGAAACTATCTGTTGTCAAAGATACCTTTGAAATTCCTAATAGGGTTTGCTCTGTCTTAATTAGTTTTTTTCCTTCTTTTTTAAGCCGGGCATTTTCTTCAGTTATCTTTGCCTGCTCTAAAATTTCTCCTTTAAATAAGAAACTGTCTCCCGCGTCCTTAATTTTTACCCTAGAAAACATCTGGCGAACAATTACCTCAATATGCTTATCATGAATAACCGCTCCTTGAGAAGCATAAATGTTTTGGATTTCTTTCACAATATAACGTTGGGTTTCTTCTGTTCCAATTAATTTAAATAATTCTTTTAAATCTAAATTCCCTTCGCAAAACTGCTGGCCCTTTTTAATCTCTTCTCCAGCCTTTACCCAGTATGCTCTTTTTTCAGGAACTTGAAATTCAACAATCTCTTTCTTCTTTGTTTTTACTTTTTCATTTTTACTTTTTACTTTTATTACTCCATCTTTAATTGCTTCTATTGTCCCATCTACTGAAGAGATTATTGCTTTTCCTGACGGAATCCTGCATTCAAAAATTTCTTCTACTCTTGGCAAACCTTGAGTGATATCACCAGCGCTTGCTACTCCGCCTGTATGGAAAGTTCTCAAAGTAAGCTGTGTTCCTGGTTCTCCAATGGCTTGCGCAGCTACAATGCCAACTGCCATACCTAATTGAACCAACTTATTTGAACCAAGCTCCCAACCATAACATTTCCTGCATATTCCTCTTTTAGTATTACAACTCATTGGAGAACGGACTCTCAACTCTTGAATGTCAGCATCAACAATCGCCCTTGCTTGTTCCTGGTTAATAATTTCTCCTGTTTTCACAAGAATTTTGTTTTTACTCTTAACATCTTCCAGGGCTACTTTGCTTACAAGTTTGAAATAGAAATCCTGGCTAGAATCATCAGCGTCTTTTTTATAAACCATAATTCCGGTCTTATCCTTGCAATCTTCCTCTGTAATAATCATTTCATGCGCCACATCAATTAATCTCCTTGTGAGATAACCAGCAGTAGAAGTCCGTAAAGCAGTATCTGTAGTTCCTTTTCTTGCTCCATGGGTAGAAATAAAATACTCTAAAGCATTAAGTCCTTCCTTATAAGAACCCTTTACCGGTAATTCAATAATTTGACCAACTGGATTAATAACCAATCCTATCATGCCAGACATTTGAACCGGCTGTGCCCAGGAACCTCTTGCTCCAGAATCAACAATAGAGAAAACCGAACCTAAAGGAGGCAAGGCATCTGGAACCAACTTTTCTATTTGAGATTTAATTTTCTGCCAAACCTCAATGGTCTTAGATATTTTTTCTTCCTTAGATAACAATCCTTTTTTATAATTTTTATATATTGCCTCAACATCTCTTTCCGCTTGTTCCATTAGCCTTGGCTTTTCTTTTGGAACAACTAAATCATCCATCCCCCAAGTAATACCAGATAAAGTTGAGTACTCAAAACCTAAATCCTTGATTTTATCAAGACAATGCCAAGCAACTTCATTATCGTAATCTTCAATAACTTCATTTACTATTTTTTCCAATTTCTTTGATTTTATTTGCTCATTAACAAAAGAATAACTGTTAGGAAGTGTTATATTAAAAAGAATTCTTCCTACTGATGTTTCAACTATTTTTCCTTCTTTGAATCTCACTTTAATCTTTGCCCTTAAGTCCACTAATCCTGTATCCTTAGCCAAAATTGCTTCATTCTTTGAACCAAATATTTTACCCTCGCCTAAAACGCCTTCTTTTATTCTAGTAATCCAGTAACATCCTAAAACAATATCCTTGCTTGGACTGACAACCGCAGTCCCAGTGGCTGGCTTTAATAAATTAACAGTGGAAAGCATTAACTGTTTTGCTTCTTTTTGAGCTTCATCTGAAAGCGGCAGATGAACAGCCATTTGATCACCGTCAAAATCAGCGTTAAAGGCAGAACAAACTAAAGGATGAACTCTAATTGCATCTCCTTCAATAAGAATTGGCTGAAACGCCTGAACGCCTAAACGGTGCAGAGTAGGCGCCCTGTTTAACAAAACCAACTTGCCCTTAACAACATCCTCTAAAATAGCCCAAATATCATCTATTTCATCTTCAATAAGCCGTGTAGCGCCTCTCACATTGTAAGCCAATTCCTTGTCTAAGATACCTTTGATAACAAATGGTTTAAAAAGCTCTAAAGCCATTTTTTTAGGAAGACCGCATTGATTAAGCTTTAAATCAGCTCCAACTACAATCACTGACCGGCCGGAATAATCCACTCTCTTACCTAAAAGATTCTGCCTAAATCTGCCCTGCTTTCCTTTAAGCATATCAGCTAATGATTTCAAAAGCCGCTGTCCGCCAGTAGTAGCTTGAGTCATTGTTCCTTTTCTCATAGTATTATCTATCAAAGCGTCTACTGCTTCTTGGAGCATTCTTTTTTCGTTCCTAACAATAACTTCCGGCGCGTTAATTTCTAAAAGATATTTTAACCGATTATTTCTATTGATTACTCTTCTGTAAAGGTCGTTTAAATCAGAAGAAGCGTATCTTCCTCCGTCTAATTGAACCATTGGCCTTAAATCAGGAGGCAAGACAGGAATAGTAGTCAGCAACATCCACTCTGGACGGACATCCGCCTCCGCCATTTTTTGGATTATTCTTAACCGCCTTAGAAATTTTCTCCGTATAACTAATGAACTTTCTGTTTTCTCTTTCGGATTATCCGTTTCTTCATTAGAACTGCTTGCTCCTGCTCTATATTCTTTCTCTAATTCTTTCACCATTTTCTTTAAATCAATCTTTTCAAAAATCTTTCTCAATGTTTCCGCGCCAGTGCCAGCCTTAAAAATCTCTCCGTATTTCAAAGAAAAGCTATGATAATCAAGTTCAGAGATAATTTTCAATGGTTTCAACCCTAAAACCTCCTCTCTCGCCTTGTTTCTTGACGCTTTCAATCCCTCTTTGTCAACTTTTAACTTTTCACTTTTCACTTTTAACTTTTGCTGGTATTCCTTGTCAATTTCTTCTAATATTTTCTTTTTGCCCTGCTCGTCAACTTCAGTAATAATATAAGAAGCGAAATAAATTACTTTTTCTAATTGCTGGACAGGAACATCTAAAACTGCCCCTATTCTAGAAGGAACTCCTCTTAAAAACCAAATATGGGAAACCGGGCAAGCTAAGCTTATATGCCCCATTCTCTCTCTTCTAACTGACGATTTTGTCACTTCTACCCCGCATTTATCACAAACCACCCCTTTATAGCGAATTCTTTTATACTTGCCGCAATAACATTCGTAATCTTTTTGCGGACCAAAAATCTTTTCGCAAAAAAGACCGTCTTTCTCAGCTCTTTGTGTCCGGTAATTAATAGTCTCCGGTTTAACTACTTCGCCATGCGACCAGCTCAAAATATCTTCTGGCGAAGCAAGTTTTATTATAATTGATTCAAGATCTGCAACTCTCATAGATAAAATGTTTAATTTTTATTTTCTTCCTGTGGTTTTTCTTTTTGTTCTATGTTAAGCCCTAATGATTTCAATTCTAAAACTAATAGATTAAAAGAAGCAGGAATATTAGGATTTCTAATTTTTTCTCCTTTTAAAATTGCTTCATAAGTAGTCGCCCTGCCAATAACATCATCTGATTTTATAGTCAACATCTCCTGCAGGGTATGCGCAGCGCCAAATCCTTCCAACGCCCAAACTTCCATTTCTCCAAATCTCTGTCCGCCAAACTGGGCCTTTCCCCCTAATGGCTGCTGTGTGATTAAAGAATAAGGACCGATAGAACGCATATGGATTTTATCTTCAACCATATGAATTAACTTCATTAAATATGAATATCCAACAGTAATATTTTCTGGAAAAGCAAGGCCTGTTCTTCCGTCAAACAACTCAACTTTTCCGTCTTCTGAAAGACCAGCGCTATTAAGCTCTCTCTTAATATCCTGTTCATTAGCTCCGCTTAAAGAAGGAGTAGCTGCTACATAACCCAGCTTCTTGGCGGCAAAACCCAAATGGGTTTCAAGAATCTGTCCGATGTTTTTTCTGGAAGCAACGCCCAAAGGGTTTAAAATTACATCAATAGGAGTCCCATCTTTTAAAAAAGGCATTTCTTCTTCCGGCAAAACTTTGGAAATCACTCCTTTGTTTCCATGCCTGCCGGAAAGCTTATCTCCTGCTCCAATCTTTCTAATTTCCGCAACCTCTACCTGAATTCTCCTTATCACTCCGGGCTCCAGCTTATCTCCTTTTTCCCTGTCAAAAATTTTCACTCCAACTACTCTCCCTTTCTTGCCATGCTCCATCCGCAAAGAACTATCTTTCACTTCTTTTGCTTTTTCTCCAAAAATTGCCCTCAGTAATCTTTCTTCCGGCGTTAAATCTGCTTCTCCTTTTGGAGAAATTTTTCCAACCAAAATATCATTAGGCGCTACATCAGCCCCGGTTCTAATAATTCCTTCTTCGTCTAAATCCTTTAATTTCTCCAAGCTGACATTAGGAATATCAGAAGTAGTAATTTCAGGGCCAAGCTTTGTTTCTCTTACATCACAAGTAAAGCTCTCAATATGAATAGAAGTATAACAATCATCTTTTACTAACTTTTCTGAAATAATAATAGCATCCTCATAATTACCTCCTCTCCATGGCATAAAAGCAACTAAAACATTTTGGCCTAATGCTAAATGGCCTCTATCAATAGATCCGCCGTCAGCTAAAACATCCCCTGCTTTTACTGTTTGGCCTTTTTTAACAATTGGTTTCTGATGCAAACAAGTATATTGATTAGTCCTGATAAATGTTCGCAGATTATATTCTTTTTTGGTTCTGTTTTTCTCTTTTACTATTATATGGTCAGAATCTACTTCTGTAACTACTCCTTTTTCATTGGTGACTACTGCCTGGCCGGAATCTTTAGCTATTTTCTCTTCAATACCAGTGGACACCAAAGGCACTTCCGGCTTGACTAAAGGGACTGACTGCCTCTGCATATTAGATCCCATTAAGGCTCGATTGGCATCATTATTTTGTAAAAAGGGAATAAGAGAAGTAGCAATAGAAATAGACTGCTGAGGAGAAACATCAATAAAGTCAATTCTCTCTCTTTGTATTTCGCCTGGAAGCCCGAGAATTCTTGCCTCAACCACTTGAGACGTAATCATAGCATTTTCGCCAATAGGCACTCCGGCATGAGCAATATTAAATTTTTCCTCTTCATAAGCCGTAAGATAATGAAGCTCTGAAGTAACCTTGCCTTTCTTTACTTTATAATAAGGGGTCTCAAGAAAACCATAAGGATTAATTCTAGCATAACTGGCCAAATGACTTACCAATCCAATGTTAGCGCCCTCTGGGGTCTGAATAGGGCAAATCCTTCCATAGTGGGACGGCTGAACATCCCGAACATCAAAACCAGCCCTTTCCCGAGTAAGCCCGCCCGGACCTGTGGCAGTTAAAGTCCGTTTATGTTCAAGTTCAGCTAAAGGATTTTCATTGTCCATAAATTGGGAAAATTGGCTGGAAGAGAAAAATTCTTTTACTACTGCGATAAAAGGCTTTGGATTTATAAGCTGTACAGGCATCATCTCAGAAATTTCCAAGGTTGACATCCTGTCTTTTATAATTCTTTCCATTCTCATCATGCCAACCCTTAAACGGTTTTGAAGCAATTCATTTATGGTTCGCACCCTCCTGTTCCCTAAATGATCAATTTGGTCTGGCTGAGCTTCTGGATCATTATTCAAACGGATAATTTCTCTTATTACTGCGATAATATCCTCAAGATGAAGAACTCTGTCTTCTATTTTAATATCCTGCTTGTTTTTCTCTTTTTTTAATTCTGGCAGACGCTCCAAGGTTTTCCAACGTCCTACCTTTGATAAATCATACCTATCAAAATTGAAAAACATATTTTCAATCAATTCTTTTGCTGAATCAGGGCTTGCTAAATCACCAGGCCTTAATCTTTGATAAACCTCAACTATTGCCTCTGTTTGGTTTTTAGCGCTGTCTTTAGCTAGAGTTTTTTCAATATACTTAATCTTGCCGTTATCAATATCTTTAAACGCCTTTATTATATCTTCATCTTCGCTCAAACCAAACGCTCTTAATAAAGTAGTGGCTGGCACTTTTCTTCTCCTGTCAATCTTGATGCCTATAAGGCCGGATGACTCTGTTTCAAACTCAAGCCAGGCTCCTCTATTAGGAATAATTTTTGCTCCAAAATAGTTTTTACTATTTACTATCTTACTGGTGAAAAAAGCGCCTGGGGACCGAATAAGCTGTGAAATAACTACTCTTTCAACCCCATTAACAATAAAAGTTCCTCTTTCTGACATTAATGGAAAATCAGCTAAAAAGACCTCTTGCTCCTTAGTTTCTTTTGTTTTAAGATTGACCAATCTTGTCTTTACCCTAAGAGAAACTTCATAAGAATCGTTATTCTGCTTTGCCTCTAAGTCATTTTTGTATTTGGATTTTGACAATTTATAATCTGAAAACCAAAGCTCCAATTCTTTGCCAGTATGGTCTTTAATCGGAGAAATCTCGGAAAACAGCTCTTTTAAATCATTATCCCAAAATTGCTGCCAATTTTCTTTTTGGACATTTAAGAGATAAAACAGAGGCAGATTAACTTTTGATTTTCCAAAATTTTTAATTTTTATCTCTTCCATAATAAATTATAAACAAAAATTACCCTAATCTTAGATTTTTAGGGTTGAGAATAATCTTGAAATTTTAAAAAAAAGAAGCAATCAAAGTAAAAAAGTTACTTCTAATAAAATATTATTAAACTGCGAATAATTGTAGTATATTACATCTCTGGAAATTTGTCAACAACATTTTGCAGGGATCCTTGATTTTTAAAACTTTCTATTCTTTGATCAGCAATCTTCAGCCATATGAAAAATAAACTTATAGCTAAAATCATTATCACAATCCAGAAGATAGCTTTCCTTACATATTCTGGTTGATCTTTGATTTTTTTAAAAACAGTCATTATATTTTTAAAAGCACTATTCCCCTTCCTTGTTTTGGCAAATCCTTTTTTTTGATAGACAGCTTAGCTTGCGGTTCAATTGATTTTCCACCCATTATTTTCAAAAAATCATCTATTTTATTATGATAACGCATAGGAATAATAATCTTCGGCTCTATCTGGCTGATAATTTTTGAAGCGGTTTGAACATCTTCACCGACTGAAACCATTAAAATATCAATGTCGCCAATTTTTTCTACTTGTCCGTTTTGCAGCTCTTTTTGCTGAACACATCCTAAATGGCAAAGCCGCATTCCTTCTATTTCAATAACAAAGATGTTTGATTCTATTTCTATTCCTTGGACAAAAACATCTTGGACATCATATTCTCCCGGCTCATTAATTAAAAAATAATCGCTGTTCTTAATCCTGCCTAAATCATAATCCTTGCTTGTAAGCAGCAAAATATCTGCCTCTAATTTAGGCATTGTCAAGCCAGTATCTTTTCCAAAAGGATCAATGACTATTTTCACAGAACTATCCTTATTCTTTTGAGTAATTATTTGGAAACAAGATTGTCCAAACCAAGTTATGTTCATATTTTCAGTTTAGCATAAACAAATTTGAAACTCAATATTAAGCCCATCTCTTGTAAAAAATAAAAAAATAATGTAATATTAAATTTGAAATATGAAAAATACTTTTTTAGCAACTAAAGATGATGAAATAAAACCTCCAAGAACTGGAGAAATTATTGATGGAAAAGTGGTCGGTATTGACCGTTCCAGTATTTTTATTGATTTAGGGCCAACTGGAACAGGAATAATTTTTGGCAAAGAATTCCAAGAAGCTAAAAATATTCTTAAAGATGCAAAAATCGGAGATAATATTTCTGCTAAGATAATTGGGTTAGAAAACGAAGACGGCTATATTGAACTTTCTGTCTCTGAAGCCAGCAGAGAAATAAATTGGAAAAAACTCAGAGACATAAAAGAAAAAGAAGAAATTATAAAAGTAAAAATTACCGGCGCTAATAAAGGAGGGTTATTAACAGATATCTTTGGCATACCTGCCTTTTTACCGGTCTCCCAGCTTTCTTCACAGCACTATCCGCATATAGAAGGAGAAGACAGGTCGCAAATAGTAAGGGAGCTTCAAAAATTTATCAGCCAAGAAATAGAAGTAAAAATAATTAATCTAGACCTAAGCGGAGAAAAATTAGTTCTTTCTGAAAAAGCCGGCGAAATAGAAAGTATTAAGGAATACTTAAAAAATTATAAGGCTGGAGATATCATTGAAGGAGAAATCACTAAAATTACTGATTTTGGAGCATTTATTAAATTCCCAGCCGTTGAAAATAAAACGGAAAAATATTTAGAAGGACTTTGCCATATTTCTGAACTTGACTGGCAAATAGTAAAACATCCTTCAGAAATAGTAAAAACAGGAGAAAAAATAAAAGCGAAAATTGTTAATATTGCTGATAATAAAATTTTTCTTTCTTTGAAAGCCCTAAAAAAAGATCCGTGGCAGGATATTGAAAAAGAATATAAAAAGGGCGATACGATAAAAGGAAAAGTGGCAAAGCTAAATGATTTTGGGGCCTTTGTCCAGATTGAAAAAACAAAAATTCAAGGTCTCTGTCATATCTCTGAATTCGGCACTAATGAAAAAATGGAAGAGAAAATAAAAATAGGAAAAGACTATGAATTTAAAATCCTGTCCCTGGATTCAAAAGAGCATAAAATGACATTAAGTTTAATTAAATAACATGGCAAAAGCTAAAAATATTAAAAATATATCTAAAAATATATTATTTATTTTCCTTATTTTTCTGACTATTTCCGCAATTTTTGCTTTGTTCTCCCAGCCGTTTGAAGAAAAAACAGAAATTTCTTTAACGCAATTAGTAAAAGACATAGGCGATGAAAAAATCGCAGAAATTATTGTTTCTGGAAACGAAATCTCTATCACTTATCTCGATAATGCAAAAGCAGAAACAAGAAAAGAAACTGAAATAGCTCTCAGCGATACTTTACTAAATTACGGATTAAGCGAAGAAAAAATTAATAAAGCAAATATTGCAGTAAAAAAAGAAGGAGGATTCTTATTTTGGCTTGGCCCGATTTCTATTCTTATTTTGCCTTTATTGTTTTTTCTTTTATTTTTTTGGTTGATTTTTCGCCAGGCAAAAACAGGAGCTATGCAGGCATTTGATTTTGGAAAAGCTAAAGCCCGGCTTTTCGGAGCTGAAGGCCATGGCAAAGAAAAAATTACTTTTAAAGATGTAGCTGGCTTAAAAGAAGCAAAGCAGGAACTGCAGGAAATTGTCGGTTTTTTAAAAAATCCAAAGAAATATTTAGATATGGGAGCAAGAATACCCAGAGGAGTCCTGCTTTTAGGTCCGGCTGGCGTAGGCAAAACCCTCTTGGCAAGAGCAGTGGCTGGAGAAGCTAATGTCCCGTTCTTTTCGGTCTCTGGCTCAGAATTTGTTGAAATGTTTGTCGGTGTTGGTTCAGCGCGAGTCAGGGATCTTTTTGCTACAGCTAAAAAAGCAGGTACATCCATTATTTTTATTGATGAACTTGATGCTATTGGCAGAGTAAGAGGAGCTGGAATTGGCGGCGGCCATGACGAAAGAGAACAAACCCTGAACCAAATTCTGGTAGAAATGGACGGATTTGAAAGAGATTCTAAAACTATAGTTCTGTCAGCTACAAATCGCGGGGATGTCCTTGATCCCGCTCTCTTACGGCCGGGTAGATTTGACAGAAAAGTGGTTTTAGATTTACCTGATATCAGTGACCGGGAAGAAATTCTAAAAATTCATTGTCGAGGCAAGCCATTAGCTTTGAATATAAACATGCGAGAAGTGGCAGAAAGAACACCAGGATTTTCTGGCGCTGATTTAGCTAATGTGGTTAATGAAGCAGCTATTTTGGCTGCTCGAAAAAACAAGCATCAGGTTTTCCAAGAAGAATTTTTGGACTCAATTGAAAAAGTTTTGTTAGGCCCGGAAAGAAAATCACATATTTTATCAGCAAAAGAAAAAAAGATGGCTGCTTATCACGAAGCCGGACACGCGCTTGTATCTGCTTTAATCCCTAACACTGAACCAGTGAGAAAGGTTTCTATTGTGGCTCGTGGAATGGCAGCTGGCTATACCCTAAAAGTTCCTGCTGAAGAGAAACGATTGAAAACTAAATCAGAATTCTTGGCTGAAATGGCGGTTTTGCTTGGCGGCTATTGCGCAGAAAAATTAAAATTCAAAGAAATGTCTACCGGCGCGGCAAATGACTTGGAGAGAGCATCAGATTTAGCCAGAAAGCTGGTAAAAGAATACGGAATGTCGCCTCTGGGACCTATTTCTTTTGGCGAAAAAGAAGAGTTGGTCTTTTTAGGAAGAGAAATTTCTGAACAAAGAAATTACTCTGAAAAGATAGCTGCTAAAATTGATAAAGAAATAGCAAAGTTTATTAAAGACGCAGAATCTACCGCAAAGAAGCTTTTAAGCAGAAACAAAAAACTTTTAGAAAAAATTGCTAAAACATTAATCAAAAAAGAAACAATTGAAAGAGAAGAATTTGAAAGTTTGGTCAAAATCAAGAAAGCAAAAACCAAAAAGAAGAAGTAACCGGGCGTATAGCTCAATAAAAAAGATATATTTACTATTTGCTCTTTAATAATATTTTTGTTAAAATGAACTAATGAATTAGTATTGATATTAAATAGTTTAATGGTTCGATTATGGCTAAGTTTAAAGATCATCAAATGGCCTTAACTCTAAGAAAACAAGGAATGAGTTATAGCCAAATCAAAAAGATATTAAAAGTAAGTAAAAGTACTTTGAGTGCTTGGCTTAAAGATTACCCTTTATCTAAAAAAAGAATAAGGGAACTTCGTGACTGGAATGAGCAGAGAATTGAAAAATGCCGAGAAACAAAAAGAAAAAAGAAAGAAGAAAGGTTAAATAAATTTTGTAAAGAACAAAAAAGAATTATTTTTCCCTTTGATAAACGAGAATTATATCTTGCCGGTTTATTTCTTTATTGGGGAGAAGGAGCAAAAGTTGGTATGTGTCGTCTTTCTGTATCAAATACAGATCCCTCAATTATAAAATTTTTTATGGATTGGCTAATAAAAAGTTTAAAGGTACCTAAGGAGAAACTTAAGGTTCATCTTCATTTATATAAAGATATGAATATTGCTAAAGAAATAAAATTTTGGTCAGAAATTTTAAATATTCCCATTTCCCAATTTAATAAACCCTATATCAAAAAAACAGATAAGGCGAGTATAAATCATAAAGGAAGTTTTGGTCATGGTACTTGTAATGTGAAAATTGGGGATGCGAGGCTGACGGAAAAAATACTTATGGGATTGAAATCTATCAGTGATTATTATTTAAGTAAAAATATATAATTAAATTGGGCGTGTAGCTCAGTGGTAGAGCAAACGTCTTATAAGCGTTAGGTTCGCAGGTTCGAGTCCTGCCACGCCCACCAATGGACGATTAGCTCAGTTGGCTAGAGCGTTTCGGTGACATCGAAAAGGCCGCAGGTTCGAGTCCTGCATCGTCCACAGAAAAGATGAAAAAAGAAAAGCTAAAAATTATTTATCAAGATGATGATTTATTAGTGATTGATAAGCCAGCAGGAATAAATTCTGACGATTTTGAAAAGAGAATCCACCGTTTAGATAAAGATACATCTGGAATTTTGTTAATAGCTAAGAACAGCAAAGCTCTTGATTTTTTTCAAAAACAGTTTAAGAATAGAACGGTAATTAAAAAATATCTTGCATTAGTCTCCGGAGGCCCGTCCTCCGTAAAAGGTAAAATCGAAACTTTAATAGGACGGTCTCTAAAAAATAGAAAAAAACAAAAAACATATTTACCAAATGAGCCAGATGCAAAAAGAAAAGGATTAAGAAAAGCAATAACAGAATATAGGATTTTAGAGAGATTTAAGGAGTATTCTTTAATAGAAGCAGAGCCAAAAACTGGCAGAAAACATCAAATCAGATGCCATTTTGCAGCTTTAGGACATCCTATTGCTGGAGATAAATTATACGGTTTTAAAAATCAGCCCTGTCCAAAAGGATTAAAACGACAATTTCTACACGCCCACGAACTAACCATAAAATTACCGAATGGAGAGAGAAAAAAGTTTAGTTCAGAATTGTCAGTGGACTTGAAAAAAGTAATAAAAACGTTAAAATAATTTTATTAGTATGTCAAATATCGTTGAACAATTTAATAAGTCGCAATTAAGAAAGGGCCTGCCAGATATCAGGCCTGGTGATACTGTTCGCATTCATCAGATAATTCCAGCAATATCTGGCGTGAAAAGCAAAAAGACAAAAAGTGCGGAAAAAGACAAAGAAAAAATTCAAGTATTTGAAGGCTTGGTCTTAGCTAGAAAACATGGAAAAGGGATAAATGCTACTATAACTGTAAGAAAAATTATTGCTGGTATTGGAGTAGAAAAAATTCTTCCTATCAATTCACCTCTTATTCAAAAAATAGAGATAACTAAAAGAGGAAAAGTAAGAAGAGCAAAACTATTTTATTTAAGAGAAGCAAAAGGTAGAAAGGCACGTTTAAAAAGAAAAGGCCTTCCTGATGTCACAGCAACTCCAGCTGCTCCCGAAGGGAGCGAGCCTCGCCCAGAAGAATCTGGGCTGGAACCTAAAATTGAACCAGAATCAAAACCGGAACCAGAACAAAAAGTAGAGGGGAAAGAAACAGAAAAAAAACCAGCTGTTGCTGAAACCACAGAAAGCAATGAAGAAAAAATAGAAGAAAAGAAATCCGTTTCTTCTGAAACTCCAACGGACAAAGAAAACAAATAAGCGGACGTGGCGCAATTGGCTAGACGCACAGGACTGAGGCTCCTGGGAGATTTTTCTCCATAAGGGTTCGAGTCCCTTCGTCCGCACCACCGAGAAAAAGTCAGAGCGGCTTCGCCGCGTTCTTTATTAAAAACTACTAAAGAACCTGTAAAAAATATCGGCTCGAACCACATTTTAATAAAAGAAAATTTACATAAGTTTTATTCATTTTAACTTTCAAAAATATGAAAAAAGTAATTCTAATTATTGGTGGAATAATTGTTCTAATCACCATTATCGTCATCGCTGGCGGTGGGGAAAAAAGAGAAACAGAACCAGAGGACATATCTAAATCTTCGCAAGTGGAAAAGTTAGATTGTCATAATATTTACTTTGGAATGGGTGCCGGTGATGAAGAAGGCCCTCCCGGCAACCAAGAAGAACAAAAGAAATTGTGCGGAAACAGATTGAAAGATTTCATTCAAATAATGATCTCAAAAGAGGTGAGAAAAGAAAATATTTGGTACAAGGAATGGCAAAAATATAAAGATTTTGATTTTACTAATTGCAATTGTAAATTTGTTAAGGCCTCCGCTGTAGAAGAAGGACTGAAAATAGAGAAATTTGTTTCACAATGGAACTGGACTTGTTATTTTGATTGTTGCGAGTTAAAAGGAAAGCCAGAAGCCATTATGGATAAGTGTAATGTGGGAAAGGATATTGTTTCAGCATCTGAACGCTCACATTTTCCCTGCGAAGAGACTCCAAATTGTGAATGGAGACCGCTTGGTTGCGAATTGGGACCAACTGCTGGAGAGAAAAAATGTTATTTTGCTTGTTGCCCCAAAAATTTAACATTTTCAGATGAAACTAGATCTATCTATGGTAGATGTTTTATATTAATTGATTGATTTGGTGCGATAACCTCGCCCGCTTTTTTCTTTTTTAGAATTTGCCGCCAAAGAAAAACTTGAAATTGTTAAAGAACGCGGCGAAGCCGCTCTGAATTTTTGGGGGCTTCATCGCCGCCGCAGACGGCCCGCTTCGCCGAGGCATCAGCGAAGCGAGCGAAAAATGTTCTAACTATCTTTAATATAGTGCACTAAAAAAATCGCCATAAGGCGATTTTTTGGTATGGTTGTTTAATTAAATCCGAACTTATTTTGAACGAAACTAACGACATGCTTCGCGCACCATTTCTTTTACCTTTTAAAAGGTAAAAGAAAACCTTTTTGCTATTCTCTCAATTATCAAAACTTTATGATATATAATGTATCAGCATATCTGATGTTTGCCTCCATTCCATATTATCATTTCAATCTATGGAGGCAAATATGGGTCGAGCAACGGCAGGAGCGAGCCAGATATACTTGTGTTATGTAGCGATAGCGGAAGAAAATCAAGTGCAACGACCCCGAAGCGTATTTTTTAAATATAATTAAATATATCTGATAATTTTTTGATCGTTCTTTTTATTCTTCTACTTTGAATAAACTTCTTCATATATTCTGATTCAATCAGCAATGCATCCACACCTACATTTCTTGCTGGTTCATAATCCCAATAATAATGATCACCAACCATTAGAGCTTTGCTTTTTGATATTCCGCGTTCTTTTAATATTTTTACAATAAATTCTCCTTTTGAACCATGATATTCTTTGGTCGCATGAATCTCATCAAAAAGTTCATCTAACTTGAAATGCTTTACCTTATGATTGATTATAGAATCAGCTTCTTTTGGTGGGTGTGGATGTGTTGAAAGTAATACGATAAGAATCCCCACTTTCTTTAGTTTTTTCAAAGTAGAAATCACTGTTGGTATCATAACTAAATATTTGTAATGATCATCTACATTTTTACTCTTCAAGTATATCCAATGTGGCTTTTCTATATACTTAGTTGATTCTGGATACTAGAGTGTGCCATCACCATCAAAAAAAATTATTTCTTTATTCATTTTAATTATATCTAAAAAATATGTCGCCTAACATATGTGCTTATCTGAAGTTTTTTCAAAAAAAAAGAATTTGGGAATTTTTCGCAGGAAAATTCCAGATTTTTGTAAATTTTTTCACAGTTTTGTTTATTTAAATATATTATATTTTTATGCCCTATTGAAGTCGTCTTCAAGACGTTCTATATCATCTTCTCCTAAATAATCTCCTATTTGAATTTCAATAACTTCAAGCACTGATTCTCCAGGATTTTCCAAACGATGTTTTTCTTTTATATCTATAAAGCAATGCTCGCCTTGCTTTAAAATAAATTCTTTTTCTCCAACAACAACCTTAGCTGTCCCCCTGACAACCACCCAATGTTCTTTTCTTTTATTGTGTTTTTGCAAGCTTAATCTTTTACCTGACAGGACCATCAATTTTTTAATTTTATAACCTTTGCCTTGTTTTATGATTTCAAAAGAACCCCAGGGTTTTCTATTGTTTTTATTTTCCATAATTTTTCTTAAAATAAAGTTATTTTTAAAGTGATAATTTCAAACGGCTTAATTTCAAGCTTGATATTGCCTTCGTTGAAAGTAATTTTTTTATTCAATTCTTTCTTCTCCTTTTCCATTAAATTAACTGCCTTCACATCTTTTATTTTTTTAAATATAGTTATTAATGCTTTTGTGTTTTTACCAGATACCTCATAAAACCGAACAATTATATCTTTATCATCTTCTGCTTTTTTCAAAGCGCTTACTATAATATTATCAGGTTTAATTTTTAAAAATGAATTTTTAGGCCTATATCTTTTCTTTCCTTCTGTTTGAAACGAAACTAAACAATTATTAAATTCATAACCATGCTTCCAAGATTTTGCTTTTTTCCAGTCTTGAGAATGAGGATAAATAGAATACTGAAAAGTATAATGTTTTAATTCTCTAGCGTCAGAAACCGGAATTATAGGGCCTGCCCTGCCATCGCAAGAAAGCATATCTATTGACCTTAATAATGTTAAATACATGCTTTTATCTCTTATCTCGCTTTCAGAATTACCTTTATTTATAATAGTTATACCTTTTTTGTTATTACTATAATCAAACCATCTCAAACAAGGGAACAAACCTGATGGATTTTCTGACCAGCCCTTTTTCTTTAAAAAATACTGGTTTGTCTTTCTCTTTACTATACCGAATTGGCTGTCGCAAGTATAATCTGATTTATTTATATCAGTGTCAAGCTTTACTCTTAATCTTATTTTTGGATGATTATTTTCAATCCTGATAGCAAAGTCAATTCTTGGAATGTCTTTATAGACAATTATCTGTTTTTTGAATTTTATAAAAGGATATCTCCAAATTATTGGCTTTAAGCTGTCTATTAATCTGTATGGCCATTTTAAAGAATAATAATCAGTCTCTATATTAATAATTTTTCTTAAACAAGAGCTGTCAACCCAAAGCTTTTTGAGCTTAAAAGCGCCGTATTTCAATCCTTGTCCGCTTTCTGTTTTTAGGGGGAAATCAAAACTTTCTTTATGGGTGTATAAATCCCCTGCTTCATCGTCAATAACTATTTCATTTCCTTGGCATATCTGCTTGCCTTGTTTAAAAACTTTTATAAGTCCGTTTTCTTTAGAAAACTGAAGTTTAAAAAACTTATTTTCAATTGAATCATCTTTCTGTTGTAAAAAAGAATCTTTAATTGTTTTTGGCTTGTTTGTGATAATCTTATATACTTTATACCCTGTTGCCGGAACATCAGCGATAAAGCCTATTTTCACTTTTTTAAAAGATCCATCTTGATGCTTTGATAATTCTATAATTTCAACTTCCTTTTCCTCTTTTCCGCTTCTTACTCCATTTATTTTCAAAACTTTTCCTTGTTTAAAATTTAAAATAACTTCTGCCCAGTTAGAAACATCCCAGGATAAAGAATTAAAAACTGCAATATCACCGTAATCCTCATTATTGGCATCTTTAGCAATAATTGAATCTAGAACATCAGAAATTAAATTAGGAAGTTTCTCATTTAAAAACTCAATATCATCTCTTGCCTCATTGTATCCAGCATCAATTCCTGTCCCAGGAACAACATCGTGAAAAGCTAAAAATAAAACCCTTTTCCAGCAACCATTGATTTCTTCAAAGTAATTATTTCTAAAAAGAGAATTAATTAAATCGAATTTCTCAAAGGCAATTAGTTTATTTTCACATTCTCTTAAATTTATTTTAAGCCATATCCTGCTTGACGAAGTGCTCGGGAAAACACGAGAATGCCTTCCTGAATACATTTCCCCTTTTCTAATTGGTAATTTTTTAATATCTTTATTTAAACTTTTGAAAAATTCTGATGGCAAGGCAATTATCATTTTAGAGTTATGGTCTTTGTTCCAACTCCTCACTGCCCTCATTGTTTTTTCTTGAGGCATTGTCACCCCGCTTCCAGAAGGCATTAATATATTGTTTGTAGCAGATAGTTTTTTAAGCTTTTCATAACTCTTATCAAGATTCACAAGATTCAGACCAGCCCTGTAACCTAATGGCATAAAATGAGAAATAATTCCTGTTCCATCTAATGCCTGCCAGATAAACTCTGACGGCTTGTTTTTGAAAGAACCGCGCCTGAAAGCTAAATATTTATAACCAGACTTTTTGTATATTTGAGGAAGCTGGGCATTCAAGCCAAAACTGTCTGCCTGCCACATTACTTCCACATCTTTATCAAATTCCTTTTTAACAAACTGTTTGCCAACCATTATTTCCCTAATCAATGTCTCTCCTTGGGGAAGCATTGTATCAGCCATTAAATATTCTCCGTCTGCAATTTCAATCTTTCCCTGCTGGACATATTTTCTAATCTCCCTAAAAAACTCTGGATAATGTTTTTTCACTTCTTCTAAAAGATATGTCTGCTCTATCAAAAACCTGTAATCTTTCTTTTTTTTGATTAGCTCAACAACTTTTTTAAGAATAATATCTATATTGATATGGAAATAATCCTCTCTGGTAAAAACCCAAACAGCATCGTAATGAGTATGAGGAACTAAAAAAATTTTATTATTCATATTTCAAAACAAAGTTTTTAATAAATTCAGCCCAGTCCTTAGGGCCATGTTTAACTAAAACAGGCGTATCTACATTTTTTAACATCGGCTTGTCGTTTTCTGAATTTCCAATGCCTATGGTTATCACATTATCAAACTCATCCTTATATAATTTAGTGAGCATTCTTACGGCTTTTCCTTTATCTGCTTTTTTGCCAAAAACCTGAATAAATCTGCCTCCGCTCACAACATTAAATTTCTTTTTTAATTCTTTTAAAGCTTGTTTATCTGCCTCAATTATTGTTTCTCCAAATTCCCTGATCTTTGCCAATTTTGCCAATTTTGCCTTTTTTAAATCAAGCCCTGTTATTTTGGAAATCTCTTCTTCAGTTATATCGTAAAAGGACTTTATCTGATATTTTTTTTGAAGCTTTTTAATCTCTTCTCTTATTTTATCAGACTTATTATCTAAAACAATCTTTGTTTTCTTAAATTTTTTAAAATATGCTTTAGGAATATAAATAGCTGAACCGTTTTCAACAATAAAGGGATGGCTTATTCCCATCTTTTTTTGAAAAAAAATCTGCTCTGCTTTTGTTTTAGCGGAACAAAAAATTATAGGCACTTTTCTTTTTTTCAAACTATTCAAAACCGTGAATGCTGGTTTATATGAATAATTATCATCAAGCAAAGTCCCGTCCAAATCAGTAAAAATTATAAACATATTTTTAAATAAAACTTTTATTGTTAATTACTTTATAATAATATAAGATGAAGACAATGGCAATGGCAATGGATTTATCAACTCCAATTGAACAAATTGCGCGGATTGGTGTGGTTTTTCAAAAAAAACTGAAGAAATTGGGGATTAAAACCGTCCGAGACATTTTATATCATTTTCCTCACCGTTATGAGGATTTTTCTAATATAATTCCTATCTCAAAAGTAAAGGCAAACGAAAACTGCTGCATCTTGGGCGAAATATTAGAAATAAAAGACAGTAGAACATGGAAAAGAAAAATGATTTTAACCAAAGCTGTTGTTCAAGACAAAACAGGAGCCATAAAAGTAGTTTGGTTCAACCAGCCATATTTAACAAAAACTTTAAAACCAAAAGACAATGTTTGTTTAGCTGGCAAAATAACAATTGGAGACGATGGGCTGCATCTTTCTAATCCTGCATATGAAAAAATCACAAATTACAAAACCCAAACGAATTTAATACATACTGGAAGAATTGTGCCTGTTTATCCGGAAACAGAAGGACTTTCTTCAAGATGGCTTCGCTATATTATAAAACCTCTTTTGATGAGCTTCAAAAACAGAATTCCAGAAATTATACCAAAAGAAATTATCCAGAAAGAAAAACTTTTATCAATAGAAAAAGCTATCTGGCAGATTCACTTTCCTGATTCAATAACATTGGCAGAAAAAGCTCAAAAGAGATTCTCATTTGAAGAATTATTCCTAATTGAATTAGCTGTCTTACGGGCAAGAATGAAATTAAACAAAGAAAAAGCTATTGCTATTCCAATGGATATTGAATTAGTGAAGAAATTTGTAAAAACTTTTTCTTTTAAACTAACTGATGCCCAAAAAAAATCTACTTGGCAGATTTTAAAAGATTTGGAAAAACCTCGGCCGATGAATCGACTTTTAGAAGGAGATGTTGGTTCTGGAAAAACAATCGTTGCTTTAATAGCTGGATTAGAAATTATCAAAGCCGGTTATCAAGTTGCTTTCATGGCTCCAACTGAAATTTTAGCCAAGCAGCATTTTAAAGAAGTGAGTTCACGATTTAAAGATTTCAATATCAATATAGGACTTTTAACAGGAAAAGAAGATAAGTTTATTTCCAAAAAACTAAAAGAAGAAACAATAGAAATTTCCCGCAATAAGCTTTTAGAAAAAACATCTATGGGTGAGATAAATATTCTTATTGGCACTCATGCTTTAATTCAGGATAAAGTAAAGTTTGGTCCCGGCCCATCGGGATTAGCGCTTGTAATTTTAGATGAACAGCATAGATTCGGAGTAGAACAACGCGCTAAATTAACAAGGGACAGGAAAGGAACAGTGGAGGGACAGTCCCCTCTTCCGCATCTTCTTTCTATGACTGCTACTCCTATCCCCCGCAGTTTAGCACTAACTATTTATGGCGATCTTGACTTGTCTTTGATAGACGAGCTTCCAAAAGGAAGAAAAAAAATAATTACAAAAGTAATTCCACCGGCAGAAAGAGAAAAAACATACGATTTTATTAAAAAAGAAGTTAAAAAAGGAAGGCAGATTTTTATAATATACCCCAGAATTGAATCTGGAAAAACTGAAATCACAAAAGATGAGATTTCTGGTTGGACAGAAGTGAAAGCTGTCAAAGAAGAATATGAAAGATTATCAAAAGAGATTTTCCCTAAATTAAAACTATCAATGCTTCACGGAAAAATGACGCCAAAAGAAAAAGAAAGAATTATGCAAGGTTTCAAAAATAAAAAAACAGATGTTTTAGTTTCTACATCAGTTATTGAAGTAGGTATTGATATACCCAACGCTACAGTAATGCTTATTGAAGGCGCAGAAAGATTTGGCTTGGCTCAACTTCATCAATTTAGAGGAAGAGTTGGCAGATCAAAATATCAGTCATATTGTTTTCTTTTCACTGATTCCCCTGCTAAAAAAACACATCAGCGGTTAAAAGCTCTTATTTCTTCTGAAAATGGTTTTGAATTAGCTGAAAAGGATCTAAAAATCAGAGGACCAGGAAATTTTTCCGGAGCCAGACAATGGGGAATTCCAGATTTAATAATGAATTCTTTTAAAGACATCTCATTAGTTGAAAAAACCAGACAAACTGCTAAGGAATTATTAGAGCAAGACCCAGAATTAAAAAACTACCCCTTTTTATTAGAGCGATTAAAACAATTCAGAGAAACAATTCATTTGGAATAAATAGCGACCCCACGGAGAGTCGAACTCCGGTTTTCAGGATGAAAACCTGATATCCTAACCACTAGATGATGGGGTCGTCATTTGAATATTACCCTAAAATTTGTAAAAAATCAACCCGGATGATAGAATATTGTAATGATTATCTTAGCAATTGAAACATCTTGTGATGATACTTGTATTAGTATTTTAAAAATTCACCCTGTTAAATCCCCGATAAATCGGGGAATTTCGCCAAAAGCGAAATTATTTAACAGGGTAGAAATTCTCTCTAATTTTGTTTCATCACAGATAGAAATTCACAAAAAATATGGAGGAGTGTACCCGGCAATGGCAAAAAGAGAACACCAGAAAAATCTTTTACCAGTGTTGAAAAAAGCTTTGAAAAAAGCAGGAATAAAAAACTTTATAAAACCGAAAATTGATTTGATTGCTGTGACTACTGGCCCTGGCCTGGAACCTTGTTTATGGACAGGTGTGAACTTCGCTAAATCTTTAGCTCGTTTATGGAATTTAAAAATTATACCAGTTAACCATATTGAGGCACATATTCTCGCCAATTTGCTCCTACAAATTGGCGAGAAATCCAAAATCCAAAATCCAAAAAAAATATTTCCTGCGATATGCCTAGTTGTAAGCGGCGGGCATACACAATTGATTTTAATGAAAGATATTGGAAAATACAAAATTCTCGGAGAAACAAGAGATGATGCTGCAGGGGAATGTTTTGACAAAACAGCTCGGATTTTAGGGCTTAGTTACCCTGGCGGTCCAGCCATCGCGGAACAAGCTCGGCAATGGAAATCTAAAATTCACCCTGTTAAATCTTTTGCTTCCAGCAAAAGAAAATCAGAGATTTTATTTAACAGGGTAAAATTACCTAGACCGATGATGTATAGCAAGGATTATGATTTTAGTTTTTCTGGATTAAAAACCGCTGTTTTATATGCGGTTCACCCTGTTAAATCTTTTGCTTCCAGCAAAAGAAAATCAGAGATTTTATTTAACAGGGTAAAAAAAGAAAAATATATTCAAGCAATGTGCAAGGAAATACAACAAGCAGTAATTGATATTTTAATTAAAAAAACCATAAAAGCAGCAAAGGATTATAAAGTAAGAACAATTATTCTTGGCGGAGGCGTTTCTGCTAATGAAGAACTGCAAAAACAATTTAAAAAGAAATTATCAATGACTGGCAGCCAATTTGTTTTTTTAGCTCCCACAAAAAAATTCTGCACTGACAATGCTGCGATGATAGGCATAACTGCTTATTTCCATAAAAAAGAAACTCAAAATTGGAAAAATATTAAAGTTAATGCTAATCTTAGAATAAATTAATATGAATTATATTCTACTTATAGTTTTTGGCCTTGCTCCCAGCATCATCTGGCTTTTTTATTATCTACGAAAAGATGTCCATCCTGAACCAAAAAGAATGATATTAAAAATATTTATTTACGGCGCGCTTATTACTATCCCTGCTGTTTGTTTAGAAATCTGTTTTCAAAAAGGTTTTGATTCAATATCCTTGCTAATATCTGCATCTCCGTCTCCAAGCGAAATTTCCTCCCTTTTTAGATATGGACTTCTTCAAGCATCAAGCCTAAGCTATTCCGCTCTTTTAATATTCTTTTTATATAATATTATTGCTATTGGTTTTGTAGAAGAATTTTTTAAATATTTAGTAGTAAAATGCAAAGTGCTTAATCATCCTGAATTTGACGAACCAGTAGATGCTATGGTTTATATGATAATTGCCGGGTTGGGTTTTGCTGCCTTGGAAAATATTTTGTATTTAGAGCCTCATTTGCTTCCAATAATTAAATTTTCAGAAAGCTTGCAAATAACTGCTTTTAGATTTTTAGGGCCGGTCTTTCTACATGCCCTGTGTTCAGGAATAATAGGTTATTTCTTAGCCTTATCTATCTATGAAGCAAAAAATAAATTTAAATTCTTTTTCATCGGCTTGATAATAGCCAGCATATTGCATGGATTATTTAATTATTCTATAATAATGTTTGAGGGAAGTTTGAAGATTTTAATACCAACTATTATTCTAATTTCGCTTGCTCTTTTTGTTTCTTTAGGGTTTAAAAAACTCAAAAAAATGAAAAGCGTATGTAAATTATAAAAATATGTCTTTTTTAAAAAAACTTAAACAAAATATTGGAGTTGAAGAATCAGAAAAACAATCAGAAGAAAAGCCGAATAAAAAGAAAATAAAGACCAAAAAATCATCAAAGATTAAAGTTATTGAGTCAAACATTGTTGAGGATAAAAAAACAAATGAAAAACTCTCCCTTGCTAAAGCTTCAGCGAGCAAGGAAAAATGGTTTGAACAAAAAGGCGAATTAACAGTTGATGTTTTTCAAACTAAAGATGATTTAGTGATTCAATCAGCTATTGCCGGCGTAAAACCAGAAAACTTAGATATTATTATTGAAAATGACATTTTAACCATAGAAGGAACAAGGGAAAAACCGCTAGAAGATGAAAATGAAGAAAAAAACTATTTCTACCAAGAATGCTATTGGGGACCTTTTTATAAAAGAATAATCCTGCAGGAAGAAGTGGATAATTCCCATGTTGAAGCAGTAATGAAACAAGGAATTTTAACTATCAGAATACCAAAAATACAAAGAAAAAAGAAAAGAAAAATCAACATAAAAACTTAAACAAAAAAAAAGGAGCTTAGCTCCTTTTTTTGATGTGTCCCTGGCAGGACTCGAACCTGCACTCCTTTCGGAACAGCGTCCTAAGCGCTGCACGTATACCAATTTCGTCACAGGGACATCTCTTTATTATCCTATCGGTACTTAAACAAAAAATCAACCCTCCTGCTTTAAAAGCAGTATGGGTTGATTTTATAAAGTATTTAAGTTATGCCGTTCCCTGAATTATTTTCGATAAAAAAGTCGTGAGTCCTTTAGCCATTACGCCAATCACTACTCCTATTAAGGCATATAAAACATAATCGCGTGCCTTTTTCACTTTTTCTGGATCTCCTTGGGCAGTAACAAAAGTAATACCAGCAACAATTAAAAATATAATTGCTACAGCCATTAAAAGCCAAAACAGAAAATTCGTAATATTTTCAAGAGCAGCATCTAACTCTGTACTTGGAAGCGTTGGTTCAGTATACGCCAAAATTCCTAACGGTAAAACTAACAAACTTGCTAAAATTAATACTGAAATGATTTTTTTCATGAAATTTCTTAATTATAGATTATTTTTGATTCTCGACCTTTGTAAATTTTTAATTTTTTTATCCGCTGAAAATTTCTTTAATAACATTGATTATTCCATAAGCCATTAAAACAACCATTAAACCTATTGCTGTCCATAAAGCAATATCTTTTGCTTTCTGGACTTTTGCTGGGTCCCCAGCCGCAGTGATAAAAGCAAATCCAGCAATAATAAACATTATCGGAGCAATCGCTATGGCAAGCATAAAAATAAAATTAACAATAGAATTAACTAAATCTTCAAAACTAGTTGATGTTATAGGATTATCAATGCAAATTGAGCCTGGAGGACATTCTGGTTCTACCACTGGAGGCGGTCCTGGCGGCGCTGCCTCAGCTTCTTTACACTTTTCTTGATCAGCATAAGTTTTGTTGTTATAACAATACTTCTCCTCATCAGCTTCAATTAATTTTGAACCGCAATAACAAGGCGCAGGAGCTAAATTATCACAATCTTCTGGACAAACCGGCTCACATTGTTCCTCGCAATCTGTTTTTAAAGCATACTTTTTACTTAAAGCAATACAACAAAACTCTCCGCTTTCTACTTTTATTTCTTTACTGCCGCAAAGACAAGTTTGAGTTATCTGCTGGCAATCAACACCACAAGCTGGTTTTCTCTCAACACAAGCTCCATTCTTGCATACTTTATTTGTATCACAAATCTCACCTTCACAATCTTCTTTATCGTTACAATTTAATTTGCCGTCACAATCTTCATCATCTGAATCAATCTCGCAATTTGTTTCTGTGGCATCACAACAAATTCCTATTCCATTTTTGCATATTCCCTTAGCGCTACCAAAACCTTTACACCAATCATCTGCGCATTGTTCATTACACTCGCACCAACAATCACTTTCACCTTCTGTTTTAAGATTACAATCACATTTCGGCCAAGCCCAGCCGCCAAAACCTTCTCCAACACTACAATCTGCTATCTCTGAACACCCGCTTTGAATATTAGTTTCTTCACATCCGGCCCATCCCCCACAAGTAGGAGTATTCCAATCACAATCCTTAGCTTCTATTAATACTGCAAAAATAAACAAAAAAACAAAAATAATCGCTAATATAAATATTTTTTTCATAAATTGGCTAAAATTATTCTATAAAAATCTCCTGAATTACATTAATTATTCCATAAGCCATTAAAACAATGGCTAGTCCTATAACTGTCCATAGGACAATATCTTTAGCTTTTTGAATCTTAACTGGATCACCAGCCGCAGTGATAAAGGCAAAGCCGGCAATTATAAACATTATTGGCGCAATCGCTATAGCAAGCATAAAAATAAAACCAGCGATAGAAGCAATCACACAGTCAATAGTAGCGCAGTCTAAAGGATTTTCTATTTCTATACCTTGAATCACTACTGGCGCAAAAAGAACTAATCCTACTGATAACATAAATAGAAACTTTCTCATTTTCATATTATAGCAATATTATATTATTTTTCAAATAGTAAAGCAAAATGGTAAATTCCGGCGTCAAATTCCCTCTCCAATTTCAGTCCTAAATCCTTGGCGATTTTTTTAATTTCGCTTGGTAAAACCCGACCTTGTTCTGGACCTAAAGCAACATCTTTTTTCCAGTCCACCACTAAAATTCTTCCTCCTTTCTTAAGAACTCTTTTCCCTTCTTCTAAAACCGCCATAACATCATCAACTTCAAATAAAAGGTCTGTGATCAAAACCAAATCAGCAATCCCATCTTCAAGTTTAGAGTTTTTTTCTATATCAGCTAAAACTGTTTCAATATTATCTAAATTCTTGGCTTTCGCCTTACTCTGAAGAGCAGATAACGGCTCTTCTAATATATCTATGGCATAAACCTTGCCATCCTCTAGTTTTTCAGCTAAAGGCAATACCCAGGAACCAGAACCGCATCCAAAATCCGCGGCAATCATATCCTTGCGCAATCTAAGATTTTTTATAATTTGTTCTGGATTAAGAAAACTCATAATCTACGAATTACGAATGCTTACGAATATACTAATAATATAAGCGAGGCGATAAGGTTTCAAAGTAGCTTTCGGAGCCTCGCCAGCACGGTTTCCGACCGAGTCGGAATGGCGAGGCGAGAACGCAGAACCCAAAATCTCGCTGGGATTTTGAGGTTCGGTACTTTGAAACTTTATTGCCGAGCAAATATTTTATATACAAGCGCCTGATGCCACCTTATCTCCTTTGTCCAAGCGCATTATTCTTACGCCTTGCGTTGACCTGCTGATTATAGAAATAGAATTAACAGGAGTTCTGATAATCTGGCCTTTTCGAGAAATAACGATTAAATCTTCCTCCTCTCCAGAAAGAACCTTAGAGGCAACCAAATCTCCTGTCTTTTCAGTAATATTGGCTGTCTTTATTCCAGAACCGCCCCTTGTCTGTAATCTGTATTCTTTTAAATCAGTTCTTTTTCCATATCCGTTCTCGCTTACAACTAAAAGATAGTTTTGAATTTTTACCCTGTTAAATCCTCGCTTTGCGAGGTGTCCCGAAAACTTTCGGGACAATTTAACAGGGTGAATAACGTCCATTCCAATCAACTCATCGTCCCCCTTTAATCTTATTCCAGTCACCCCAGCAGCTGTCCTGCCCATAGGTCGCACATTATCTTCTTTAAACCTAATTGACTGTCCTTTTTTGGTCACAAAGGCTATTTCATCATGGCCAGAGGTTCTATTTACACTTCTAAGCGAATCACCTTTTTTAAGATTAATAGCAATTAAGCCTGACCTTCTTACATTTTCAAATTCGCTTAAATCTGTTTTCTTTATCATACCATTTTTCGTTGCCATTACTAAATACTTCATTTCATCTTCTTGGTCTCCCTTTTTTTTAAAATGAAGAATAGATAATATCTTATCTTGAGGAGTAAGCTCTAAAAAATTCAAAATTCCTCTGCCTTTAGCAACCCTTGTTCCTTCAGGAACTTCATAAGCAGGAATTTTAAAAACCTTTCCTGAATCAGTAAAGAAAAGAAGTTCGTCATGGGTTTGGCAAAAAAGGAAATGTTCTACAATATCTTCTCCTAAAGTTTTCATCCCCATAATGCCCTTGCCCCCTCTCTTTTGGATCTTATAAACATTAGGATTCACTCTTTTTATATACCCGCCTTGGGTTAAAGTAATAATCGTTTCTTCCTGCGGAATTAAATCCTCTTCAGCAATTTCGCCGACTTTCTGGACAACAAGCTTGGTTCTTCTTTCATCGCCGAAGTTTTCAATAATTTCTCTAAGCTCTTTTTTAATGACTTCTTTAATTTTTTGCGGGCTTTTTAAAATAGCTTCTAATTCTTTTATTAGCCTTTTCTTTTCTGCCAATTCTTCCTCAATTTTCTTTCTTTCCAGCTTTGCTAAGGCAGAAAGCTTTGTCTCTAAAATAGCGTTTGCCTGAATTTCAGTAAGCTTGAATTTTTTCATTAAATTCTTCAGCGCATCTTCCCGGTTAGCCGATGCTTTAATTGTCTTAATCACTTCATCAATCTTTGACAGACATTTATGCAAGCCTTCCAAAATATGCGCTCTTTCTTCTGCTTTGCGCAAATCATATTTGGTTCTTCTGATTACTACTTCTTTTCTATGAATTATAAAGTAGTTTAAGACCTCTAAAAGTGATAAAACCTTTGGCTGGATACCATCTACCAAAGCAAGCATATTAAGATGAAATGTTTTTTGAAGATCGGAAAATTTATAAAGCCGATTCAAGATTTTTTGCGGGAAAGCATCGCGCTGAAGTTCAATAACAATTCTCATACCTTCCCTGTCTGATTCGTCTCTAATATCTCTAATACCAGTGATTTTTTTTTCTTGAACAAGCTTGGCAAACTGTTCTACCAAAGATGATTTTTGAACTTGATATGGGATTTCTGTAATTAAAATCCTGTTCCTGCCTTTTTTATCTTCAGATGTTTCTGTTTTTCCCCTTATTACTATAGGACCATTGCCTTGGCAATAAGCGCTGATAATTTCTTTTCTATTATAGATGATGCCGCCAGTAGGAAAATCAGGCCCTTTAATAAATTCAAAAAGGTCTTCTGTCGTTGCCTTTGGATTATCAATTAAATGAATAGCTCCATTTGCCACTTCTGACAAATTATGAGGAGGGATATTAGTCATCATGCCAACTGCGATTCCTAAAGAACCATTTAATAAAAGCTGGGGCATTGGCGAGGGCAAGACAGTCGGTTCTTTCCTGGTCCCGTCATAATTATCCCTAAAATCCACTGTCTCTCTAGTGATATCTTTTAATGTTTCCTCACCAATTTTGGAAAGTTTCGCCTCTGAATATCTCATGGCGCTCGCTGGATCGCCATCGATTGATCCAAAATTTCCTTGACCTTTAATCAAAGGATATCTCAAAGAAAAATCCTGTGCCATTCGCACTAAAGAATCATAGACAGCAGTATCGCCATGAGGATGGTAACGACCCAAAACTGAACCCACTACGGTAGCTGATTTTCTAAATTTAGCATCATGCTTCAGGCCATCTTCAAACATTGCATACAAAATCCGGCGATGAACCGGCTTTAAACCGTCTCTAACATCAGGCAAAGCCCTGGCAACAATTACTGACATAGCATAATCAATATATGATTCCTTCATTTCTTCAGTAATTTCTCTGGGCTTTATATAACCAATTTCAGCTGTTTTTTCTTTTGGTTTTTCTTTTTCTGAATTATTACTCATATAATTATCTTATCATTTTATCTTGAAAATTTAAAGCTCCATTTCTTTTCTTTGAGAATATATGTTTTGCAGAATTCCTAAAGCTAAAAAAGTTAAAACTAAATTATTGCCGCCATAACTAATAAAAGGCAGGGAAATGCCAATAATAGGCAAAAGCCCTAAATTCATGCCAATATTAATAAAAATTTGAGCCATCAAAATAATTCCTACTCCTGAAGCAAAAAGCCGTTGGAAATTACTTGAGCTTATTATAGCAATCTTAAAAATACGAAAAAGAACTATTAAAAACAGAATTAATATTGTAACCACGCCCATTAAGCCCATTTCTTCAGCAATAGAAGCAAAAATAAAATCTGTTTGCGGTTCTGACAAAAAGCCGTATTGGGTTTGAGAACCATGCCCAATGCCCTGTCCAAAAAGACCGCCAGAGCCAATAGCAATTTTGGACTGATTCTGGCTCCAGCCAACACCTAATGGCTCTAATTGCGGCTGAATAAAGCTTAAAATTCTGGACTTTTGATAATCTTTAAGCAAGAAAGACCAGCTTAAAGTAAAAATTAAAATACCGCAAAAAATTAAAATCAAAAAATGTTTTAATTTAATGCCGGAAATAACTAAAACACCGACCCATAAACAAAGCAAAATTAAAATTGATCCCAAATCAGGCTGGAAAAAGATTAAAGCAGATGGAATTAAAAAATAAACACTGGAAATCAAAATATGCCTCAAGCCATACATTTCAATATGCCTCATAGAAAAATACTTTGCCAATAAAATAATTAAAGCAAGCTTGGTAAACTCTATGGGATCAATAGAAATTCCTCCAATCTTATACCAGCCCCTGCTGCCTCTTATTTCCGGTGCAAAGAAAAACAGGCCTAATAAAGCCAAACAGCATAGGAAATAAAAAATCAAAATTGAATAAGGGCTGTTTTTAATGGCTCTGTAATCAAAAAAAGAAACAAGAAACATTAAAAGTATGCCTATGCTGAAAAAAATAATCTGTTTGTTGAAATTAAGAAAGCTATCTTTCCCTAATGAAGAGCTATAAAGAGACAAAAACCCGATAAAAACCAATAGAATAACACAGCCAATTAAAACCCAGTCTAACCTTTTAAGATGATGAATAAAGCTTTTTGTCATTTTATCATTCCTAAAAATTCTTTTTCTAAAATTATATTAATTCCCAATGCTTTTGCTTTTTCATATTTAGAACCAGGACTTTTGCCAACAACCAGAAAATCAGTATTCCTGCTTATTGAATTAGGCGTTTTGCCTCCTGATTCTTTTATTCTTTCTTTTGCTTTGTCTCTGGACATTGATTTCAATTCTCCGGTAAAAACAAAAGACCTACCGGTTAATTTACTGCTTTTTACTAATTTTTCTTTTTCTATCTTCACGCCGGCTTTGAACAAATCTCGCAAAAGCTGAATGTTTTCTTTTTGGGAAAACCAATTCTTAATACTTGTGGCTGCTTTTGGACCTATGCCATCAATTTGTTCAAAATATTCTTGATTTTTACTTTCAAAAAAATCAATTAAATTATTAATGCTTTGTATCTTGTGTCTTGTATCTTGTATCTTGCGAATAAGAAGTTCTGCTGTTTCCTCACCAATATATTTTATACCAAGAGAAATCAAAAACTTTGGCAAAGTTATTGTCCTGCTTTTCTCAATAGCTTGTATTAAATTAGAACTTGATTTTTCAGCAAATCCCCGAAGGAAAGCCTTCGGCTTCTTACGGTGCAAGCTTTCCAAAGGAATTATATCTCCTTTTTTCAATGTAAATAAATCAGCAGGGTTTGAAACTAATCCCTTGTCCATTAACTGGTCAATGATTTTTGGCCCTAATCCTTCAATATCAAATGCTTTCTTGGAAGCAAACCAAGAAAGTTTGTTTCTTTGCCTGGCTCCGCATTTTTTGTTTGAACAATAATGCGCTACCTCTCCTTTCGGCCTAACTACTTTTGAACCGCAAACAGGGCAGGCACCCGGAGTTTGAATATTTTTAGCATCTTTTGGCCTAAGCGCTGGCAAAAACCTATTAATATGAGGAATAACATCGCCAGCTTTTTCAACAATCACTGTATCGCCGGTCTTTACTCCCAGCCGCTTAATCTCATCAGCATTATGCAGGGTTGCCCTGGAAACAACGGCTCCGCCAATATTGACCGGCTTTAGGCAGGCAACTGGCGTAAGCCTGCCTGTTCTGCCAATTTGAAAAACTACTTTTTCTAAAATCGTTGCTGCCTGTTCACCAGGCCACTTAAAAGCAATTGCCCATCTAGGCGCCTTGCCTGTATAGCCAAGCTTGTTCTGATATTCCCTGCGATTTACTTTTACCACTATTCCATCTATCCAAAAATCCTTGGATTCTCTTTTTTTCTGCCAATCTTTCCAGAATTTTATTACTTCATCTATATTTTTACAATAATGAAAATTTTTATTTACCTTAAAACCAAGCTCCATTAATTTTTTCAGCTCTTGAATTTGGGTCTCTGGCACATCTTTTTCAGGCCAGGAATAATCGTAAATAAAACAGTCAAGCTTGCGTTCTTTAACGATTTTTGAATCAAGCTGGCGAATTGCGCCAGCAGCCGCGTTCCTGGGATTAGCGAACGAGGTCTGTCCTCGCTCTTTTCTCTGTTTATTCAACTTTTCAAAAACTGATTTTCTCATAAAAATCTCTCCTTCAACAACCACATCAATATTTTCTTTTATCCGTAAAGGAATTGATTCAATTGTTTTTAGATTTTGTGTGGCATCCTCACCGACTTTGCCGTCGCCTCTGGTTGCTCCAGTTTTCAAAACGCCTTTTTCATAAGTTAAAATAATATGCATGCCGTCAATCTTCAGTTCAGCAGTATAATTCATTTCTTGCGTTCCAAGCTCTTTTTTCATTCTCTTGTCAAAATTTCTAAGTTCGCTTTCATCAAAAACATCATTAAAAGACCATTGGGCAACAGTATGACGCACTTTTTTAAATTTATCTAATGGCTTCCCGCCTATTCTCTGGCTTGGAGAATCCTGTGTAATAAATTCAGGATATTTCTGCTCCAATTCAAAAAGCTCATGCTTTAAAGAATCCAAAGCCGCATCAGACATTATTGATTTATCTAAAACATGATAGCTATATCTTGCTTCTCGTATCACTTTTTTCAGTTTTTCAATTCTTTCTTTTGTCTGTTTCTTATCCATAATTAAATTATATCTCAAATAACCCCTTTTTAAAAGAAAAAACAGGGGTCGGGCCCCTGTGAAATTTCTGCACAATTACTTATCTAATCTCTATCCATTTTGCTCCAGCTCCAGTGCAGACATTAGAAGAATCTATAACAACGTCATCTTCTATGTCAAAAGTAAAGTTTGTTTCGTCAACAACAAGGGGAGTAACTATTATGTCTCCTGTTATGTCATGGGTTGGCACAGCACCTACTGAACTGCAAATCGGCGCAGCAGCGCTCGTAAAAGGCGGACAATCATATATCAAACCATCTTTAGACATCTTCAAAAAAATGCCATCTTTACCCCCTGCTCCCCAAGATGTGGTATTACCAACCATAAAATATCCTCTATCTAAAGTATAGTTTTCACTAAGATTAGAAAAAGAGTCCGAACCACCTCCTGCAAAATATTTTGTCCATTGCTCATTTCCATTATCATCAAATTTAACAAAAAAACCATGCCATTTGCCACCACCTACGTAGTAACTTCCCACACTAAAATAGCCTCCATCTAATGCTTTTTCTGGCCCGCCAAGCCCGCCCCAGCCACCTGGAGAAAAACATCTTGTTACCCACTCTTGATCACCACTACTATCTAATTTAATTAAAGTGCCACACATTTTTCTGAAAGAACCTCCAACACGATTATACATATCATAAGTGCTCATTATTTGCCCCCCATCTGAAGTTGTGATATTTGAAGCGCAATATTCACTTCTGTTGCTGTATCCAAATGTTTTTGCCCATTGTAAAATACCATTACTATTTAATTTAATAAGAAAAAGATCCTTATACCCCTCTCCGTATGATTCTGTGTCGCCCATAAGAATATATCCTGAACCAGCTAAATCCATTGATCCCCCCCTATCACAATTTACTCCTCCAAAAGTATACGCCCATTCCTGGTTTCCATTATCATCTAATTTTATGACAAGAGTATCTTCATCTCCGGCGCCATAAGATTTTGTTCCACCCCATAATATACACCCTCCATTTGAAGCGGCCGGAGTCAGTTTAATGTCAAGTGTTTCCTCAAAATCTGGTCCTCCAAAAGTCTTTTGCCATAGTGGATCTTTATTAGCATCTAATTTAAGTACAAATATATCATAATCTCCATTACCATAAGATTTTGTTTTGCCGGTTATAATATATCCTCCACTTGGCAACCTATGTGAAACTGCCTCGTAGATTGTCTCTCTATTATTTCCTCCAAACGCCTTTCCTAATTCTGGTGTTCCATCTGCATCTATATCCACAATAACAAAATCTCCTGCTGCAGCGTGAGGTCCATAAGATGTTGTATCCATAAGCAAACTATATCCTCCACCAGGAATTCGAAAGGCCTCTGATATCTCATCATCGCCTGTCCCTCCATAAACTTTTGCCCAGTTATTAATAATCCGAACAGTTCTTCTTTTTCCTTTCACTGTTCCAATAGATTCAATTCCTTCATCAGTATCCAGACAATATTCGCCTTCGCCAATATTATCACAAGTACCAGTTGGCGGCGTGCCTCCTCTTTTATAGGTTTCGTGCAAAGCATATTCCATTCCGCTATCAGCTACAAAAAAAGCTTGAATTGATTCTACTGTGGTCTTTGACATTCTCATTTCTTTAATAGTAACCAAAGTTAAACCAGCGCCAATGGATAAAATAGCGCCTAAAATGACGAGGGTGATTAATAAGGCGATTTGTCCTTTTTGATTATGAAAAATTTTAAAATACATAAGCGATTAGTTTAAAATTAATATATTCTTGGAGAAAGAGTGGTCTGGAAATCCATGCTTACTGCATCATCTTTTGAAGCAACAGTCATTGAGATAGTTACTCTTGGTTGGGGACTATTAGTTAAATCAAAATCATTAACATAGAAAATAAGATTAGTAATTTTTACTTTGCTGGAAGTGATCAAATGATTACTTGAAGGAGCAGCGCTTTCTTCTCTTTTTGCTAAATAATCTCCATTTGAATCGCAATTACCATTTTCGTCTGCTCTGCATAGTTTTATTGAAACAACTGAAGAATCAACAAAATCTATTTCTGAATCAAAGGTATCTGCTTCATCACTGGCAATTTCATAACCCATTCTAATTTCCCTGCTCATCATTTCCATTACATAGCGAGCATTGTCTTCTATTTCTTTTAATTGATTAACTCGCTCCTTGCCTTGCATACTGGAAACAAAAATTCCTATTGCAGCAGCAACAACTAATACAAAAATAGTTACTGCAACAAGAATTTCAATAAGAGTAAAAGCTTTTTTGTTATGTGTTATGTGTTCCATGTTATGTGTTATGTGTTATGTGATTTACTATCTCCAATTATACAAATGGTTTTCAAGAATGATGGTATGAGAATTCCCGCTGCGGTCAGTCCAATCAACTTGGGAAATTACTTTTACTTGGTCTGGCCAAAACTTAGCCATAACAATCTTAATAAAAGCGAACTTACGTGGATTCTCATCAATAACAAAAAACTCAGTAATAGTGATCTTACGAGTGAAAATTGTTGAAATCCAATCGTCTGGAAATTGAGCAGGGTTAGTGCTTTGCTTTTTTGACTGGCCATAAAATTTATCAATATCATCATAGTAAACATCTTCTTTCCAGCTTTCCGCAGCCCCTATATGACTAAGTCTCCATTTATCTGGGTCAGAAGGCCAATCATTTCTATTATTATCTGTAAAAATAGGAATAGAATTGCCAGAAGGAATATCTTGATCCCAAACCACACCTGCCAGCCAGTTGCTGTCACGGATGTTTCTCACCACTTCTATTCCCTCCTGCGCTAAATTAACAGCGATAATTTTCTCCGGGCTTGCCCTGCTGATAGAAACATTATAAACAATCAAACCTATGGCACCAACCAAGCCAACAATAAGCACTGTAATGGCAACCAAAACCTCAAGCAAACTGAAACCCTCACATTTTAACTTTTTAGCATTTAAACATTTAAACATACAAACAGTTATTTTTTAAATTTTTATTTTGTTTCTTTGAAACACCTTAACAACTCGTCCTCAATCAGTAATTTTCTTATATCTGAATTTGCTATTAAAGCGTAAGAAGGTTTATGCGACAAACCAATATATTCTATTTTCTTTTTCATTGAACGAGCTTTTTCAATTGCTGGGATAAGATCAGTGTCAGAGCTTACTAAAATTGCTGTATCATATATATTTTCACATGCCCCAGCTAATAAGTCAACTGCCATTAAAACATCAACTCCTTTTTCGTGATATTTATCAGTTTTTAACATATGGCCAAAACCTATTTCCCATCCTTGTTTTTGGAGCTTGCCTAATAATTTTCTTTGATTTTTCATTAATATTCTACTTTTGAGATTATTATATTCTTCTTTGATTGCTCCAATATAATATTTCTTTAAAACTAAACTTCTTTTGCTAATTAAAAATTGGGTAAATTTTTCATAATCAAAATTTAAAAGATTTGTAAGTTTTAATTCATTCTTTTAAACGATGATAGAAATTACTTCCGTCAATTATAATAAAAACTCTATTTTCCATAAAAGAAATAAAAAGCCCTGCACCTATAAAAAATAAGCACAGGGGGGGTTAACTACTTTAATCTTAACAAATCCAAAAATCTTGTCAAGTCCCCTTTTTAACTTTTTAGCATTTAAACATTTAAGCATATTATTAAGATATTAGTATGTTAATATGTTAACATGATTTACTGTATTTCAATCTTCCCGGCTGAAGTGACAGTGACAGTTCTAATAGAGCCGTCGGAAGCTGTAAGTTCAAAGTAAGGCAAAGGTGGAGGAGGAATAAGTGGATAATCTCCATTAATATAAGTAGTTCCACTTGGAGGAATAAAATAAATGCTTAAAGAAACTCCTTGAGTTATTGTAATGCCCGGAGCTACATCTGTAAAATCCACTGTTTCAAAATCTATACTACCCTGCCAGGGCGGATTGGGTCCTCCCCAGTGCTGAAATTTTGAACAATCTGTCTCGTTATAAAATATAACATATTTCTGTGTATTTGGAGTATAAATTCCATAGCCGCAAGGAACAATCTCATTACCCCATCCATCTATTTGAGTTGAAGCTGACATTGCCATGTTTTGGGCGCGGCGGAGGTCGCTTACCAATTGCCGAGCAGCGTTATCAAGCTCTACTGAAGGCCTGGGATTTACAAATACTGCTACTGCCATAAGAATAAGCATTATGGCAATAACAACCAAAACTTCAATCAAGGTCATTGCCTTATTCATTTTAACATTATAACATTTTAACATAAACTTTTAAAATTATTTCAAATTATCTCAAATTATTCCAAATCAATGTCAAATGACAAATTTCAAATTATTATTTTACTAAAATAAATTCAAATACCATCCAATTATCTGATTACCATAGAACATCGCTATAAATGTCCCAGTTACCAAAAACGGGCCAAATGGAACTTCTGATTTCAGAGTTTTCTTGCGGGCTAAAATCAAACCTATCCCTATTATAGCACCAATAAGAAAAGCAAGAAAGAGAGCAACAAAGATATTTGGCCAGCCGAGCAAAAGACCCATTAAAAAAGCCAGTTTTATATCGCCAATTCCCATACCCTTGCCGCGAGTGACAAGGACAATCGTTAAAAAAAAGGCGGAAGCGGCAAATGCTATACCAAGTGAATATAATAACGGCTTAAAATCCGAAATCCGAAATCCGAAATCCGAAACAAATTCCAAATTCAAAATTTCAAACAATTTATATAAAAAAACTATTGCTATAGCAGGAAAAATTACTTTGTCTGGGATAATGTAGTGCTTTAAGTCATAGACGAAAATCACAATCAAAAAACTAGTAATTGCGAATAGAGCGAGAAAATCCAAAATCCAAATTGTTCCAAATTGCTCCAAATCAAATCCAAAGCTCAAATGCCAAAAAATAAAAGTAAATAAACTTGCTGTTGCTATTTCTACTAATGGATACTGTAGAGAAATCTTTTTATAGCAATAACGGCATTTGCCTTTAAGGATTATAAAACTTAATACTGGAATTAAATCATACCAGGCAAGCTGATGCTTGCAATGGGGACAATAAGAGCGCCCTTTTAAAGCGCTCTCCTTTTTTTCTAACCTGTAAATAACACAATTCAAAAATGAACCAACTGTTAAACCAAAAATAAAAACAAAGATATAAAAAATAATATTTACCATTATTTTATTATACTAAATTATCCTAAAAATCAAAGCTAAACGAAGGTCGGGCCTTCGTTTAGCTCTTCAAGACAATATCTGGCAATTTTTTAATCTTGCTTTTGTACCTAATCCAATTTTCAATAAAATCTTTGCAACCTTTTTCTTTATTCATCATTTCTAACATAAAATTTCTATGGGTTACTGAAGGAAAATTCTTCTTGCCAATATAATCAGGATAACTTGACCATTTATAATCCTCTAAAAAACTAATGACTTTTTCTATATCTTGGATTCCAATTTCTTTCCATTTTGGCTCTATCAAAGATATGGAATTAACGTGAATATAAGCAAAAATAACTTGCAATTGTTCGTCTGTTTTAATATGAACCGGAAAAAATCTTCCTTGAAAAAGATAACCTTTTCGACTGTATTTTTTGTTAAAATAACTTGCATAACCTGAACCCAATTTTCTCATAAATTTAGTTATTCCATCATCTTTTATCTGCTTGAGCAATAAATGAACATGATTCGGCATAAAACAAAAACATAATATCTCTACTAACAAGTCTCTATTATCAACGAAGGCCCGACCTTGGTTTATGTTTTTCTTTGTGAGAGCTCGTTGCTCTCTTTTTTGTCTGATATCAACAGAGTTAATAGTATTAAATTCGTAAATGGAAAAAATTGCTCTATAATAATCATTTATATCTTTAAAAATCTCAGAGTCATTTACTCCTCTAATAATAATATGATAAATCTCATTATTAGCTAATTTGTGTTTTCTTGTTGGCATTTTAGATAAACGAAGGCCCGACCTTCGTGGATCTTCTGCTGAAAAATTTTACGGACAGGTATAACTGCCGGCTTTACAATGTAAAATACCAGGATCAACAGGTGTAGTGACTGCATTTCCAGTGCTGTCAACACAAAAATATTGTCTTGGATCAATGCCTACAACATTCAACTTGGAATATACGCAGTAATTATCTCCATCAGCATAACATTTTGCTTCACCACCATTTTTTGAAACTTCATCGTTAATAGCGGTTAATTCATTCTCATAACCAGAAATGTCTATTCTAATATCAGGACTATTACAAATGTTATCATATTTAAAATCATCGTCATAAATCATTTCAAAAATGGGCTTTATTTCTCTGATAGCTATTACAATTCTTGTATTTCTGGCTTTATCTTTTGCCTTGGTAAATGAAAAAATCATTGAAGTAAGAACTCCAATAACAGCAATAACTACTAATAATTCAATCAATGTAAAACCTTGTTTAGAGTATTTTTTAATTGTCATTAGTAGTAGTATTAATAATTATATCACAAAAAAGAAGCTTTACGAAAGACAGTCCTTCGTAAAGCTTCTTAAATAAATCTCAAAAAACAAATAAAGAATTTCTACAAATCAACAAGAATACTTTATGAATTATGGACAAGCACAAACAGGAGCTAGAGCAGTAGGGTGGGGAGATGCTGCAACAGTCGTACAAGCTACACCAGTAGAATCAATACAAAAATCACAAGTATCTACTGCTGATGAGCATAAATCTCCCCAAGCTGCGTAATCCTGTCCATCTGCTGAAACTACCACATTATAAGCTCCATCTTCACTGCAAGCAGGAGGCAATAAATTTGTAGGTATTGTATATCCTGTATAACTCTCAGCATTATCATAATGTATCTCTGTATCTGCTCTTACCTGACCTAATTCTCCTTTAATTTGAGCATCATAACCTTTATCTCTTGCGCCGGATAGGGAGACCAACACGATTGAGGACAGAATTCCGATAACAGCGATGACGACTAATAGTTCAATCAAGGTAAAACCTCGTTTAGTAAATTTTTTCATATTAAATTTAAATTAAAAGCTTTTAATTTTTCGACCTTTACCTTGTTAAATAAAATCTTTGATTTTCTTTCCGAAATTTTCGGAAAGATTTAACAGGGTGAATTATTTTCTTTTTTTATTATAACTCATTTTTGGAAATTGTACCTGTGGAAAACTCTGAGGGGGTAAAAGCATTTTAAAAAAATACTTTTACATTGCTGTTCCAATGAAGTCGTACATAGGGATAAAGACAGCAGCTGCAATGATTCCTACGATCAAAGCTAAAAACACAATCAATACTGGTTCAATAACGCTTAAAAGAACATCAAGAGCCCTTTCTACTTCTTTTTGAAAGAAAATAGCTATCTTGCTCAAGCTGTCTTCCAGCTGTCCTGTTTTTTCTCCAGTAGCAACCATCTGTGTAAAAATAGGCGGAAAATAATCAGGATACCTGACTAAAACAGAGTTTATGGTTCTTCCTTTCTTAACTCCTTCCTGGGTCTTTAAAACAATGTCTTTATAGATATTATTATTAACAATATCACTGCAGATTCTCAGGGCTTGGGCAATAGGCAGGCCGCCTGCAATTAAAGTAGAAAGATTCTGGGCAAAACGTGAGAGATAAAACATTTTCAAAAAATTGCCTAAAACAGGAATATTTAATATATGTTCGTCTATAAACTCCTTGCCTTCCTTAGTTTTCCTGAGATAGAAAAAAGCAAAACCTAAAAGACCTAAAACTAAAACCAGTATGATTAAAATCCAGTTCCTTAAAAATTCAGACGCGCCAAGAACTATCTTGGTGAATAAAGGCAGTTCATTTTCAGAAGCGGCAAATATGCCAGCAAACTGGGGCATAACAAAGAAAACAATTATGCCAATTACAATAAAAGAAACAAATATCACTAAAATTGGATAAATCATTGCCCCTTTTATTTTTGACATAAACTCATACTGCCTTTCCAAACGATCTGCTAAATACTTTAAAACTTCAGAAAGCTTTCCTGATGCCTCGCCTGACTTTATCATATTAACATAAAAAGGGGAAAAAACTTCCGGATATTTACTAAATGCCTCTGACAAAGATGTTCCTCCCTCTACTGTTTTGGCTATTTCTAAGACATTTTCTTTAAAAATAGGATTTTTTTGCTGCGAACCCAATGTTTCCAACGACTCTATTAAAGGAACATTTGCCTCAAACATCATAGAAAGCTGTCTGGAAAAAATCACTACATCTTTCTGGCTTACCATATTAAAAATCTTTATATCCCTTAACCAAACAGGAATAAGCTGGGATTCAACTAAAGAGACCACAAAAAGATTGTAGCTTTCTAAGATATCCGAAGCGCTTTCTTTTGAGCTTGCTTCTATAACACCCTCTTGCATTTCCCCTTCTTCTGTTCTTGCTTTGTATTTAAATTTCATGATAAAATGTCTAATTTAGTCTAAAAGTTTTTTTAGCTCAACAGGATTTGAAGAATAAGTCAAGGCATTTTTTAAAGCAACTTCTCTCTTGCGGACTAATTGGGCTAAAGCGTAATTTAAAGAAACCATTCCTTTCTTTCTGCTTGTTTCAATAACTAAAGGCAGTTCATGAATTTTGTTTTCCCGAATTAAATTAGCCACTGCCGGGCTGGAAAGCATTATTTCACAAGCTGGAATCAAACCGCCTCTAATTCTAGGCACTAAACGCTGCGAGATAACGCCGAGTAAAGAACCGGATAACTGGGCTCGAATCTGATCCTGTTGTTCTGCTGTAAAACTGTCAACAATTCTATGAATTGTCTGAGACGCAGAATTAGTATGCAAAGTAGCAAAAACTAAATGCCCGGTTTCTGCAGCAGTAATAGCTGTAGCTATGGTTTCCGGATCCCTCATCTCGCCCACCATAATCACATCCGGATCCTGGCGAAAAGTTGAACGGAGCGCCCTGGCAAATGATAAAGTATCTTGATAAACTTCTCTTTGGTCAATCACTGATTTATCGTCATCAAAAACATATTCAATAGGATCCTCAATAGTAATAATATGGTCTGTCCTTGTATGGTTTATTTCGTCAATCATAGCAGCTAATGTAGTGGACTTGCCATGACTTGATGGTGCGGTAACAATAACGAAACCTTGAACTTGCTTGGTAAATTCATGGAGAATAGGCGGCAAACCCAGCTCTTCAATAGTTCTAATTTTAAAAGGAATCAAACGGAGAGCGCAGGAAACATTTCCTCTTTGATAAAAGATATTTACCCTGAATCTGGCTTTATCCTCAAAATGGTAGGAAAAATCAATTTCTTTTTGCTGTGAAAATCTTTGCTGCTGTTCCTCTGTCATTAAAGCTAAAGCCAATCCCTGTGTATCTGTTGTTGATAACTTGCTTTTTTTAGTCAAAGGAATTAAACGGCCGCTAATTCTTAAAACTGGAGGGTGATCAACAGAAAGATGGAGGTCAGATGCCTGTTCTTGAACCGTTAATTGAAGCAGTTCATTAAGTTGTTCTTGATAAGTAGCCATAATTTTATTTGAGTATTTTTTTAATTTCCTCCACTACCTCTGCAGGAGTATAATGGGCTTTAATAAGATATTTTTGAACGCCTAAATCCAGTCCTCGTTTTACTTCTACTTTCTGGCCAAGATTAGAAAGAATAATTACTGGTATTGCTTTCCATTGAGCATTTTTTTTAAGTTCAGATAAAACTTCCCAGCCGTCAACTTGCGGCAAAACAATGTCTAAGACCAAAATGTCTGGAATCTCTTTTTTTAATAATTCAAATGCTTTTTTTCCGTTTTTTGCCACTTGCACGGCAAAATCATCCTGTTCCAGCTTAGTAGTATAAATATCTATTAAAAAAGGATCATCTTCAACTAATAAAATATTTTTCATAATTTTTATTCTTCTTCCTTTGTAACCCTAATCACTTCTTCTATAGAAGTAACTCCATTTAAAACCTTAATTATGCCGTCTTGAGCCATTGTAACCATACCCTGCCTTTTTGCCTCTTTTTGGAAATTATTTTCTGACGGCTCCTTTAAAACTATTTCTGAAAGCTCTTTAGTCATTTCCAAAATTTCAAAAAGAGCAACCCTTCCAGTGTATCCCTGCATCCTGCATTTTTTACATCCCTTTGCCTGCCAAATAGATATAGGTTCATCAACTTTAATTCCTGCTTTAGTAGAAACTGGCAAAAAATTTATTTCTTTTAAAATCTTTTCTCTAACTTTAATATTCGCCTTTACTTTTTCTTTACAAAAAGGACAAAGCCGCCTTACTAATCTTTGCGCCAAAATTGCGCTTAAGCTTGGGGGCAGTAAAAATGGCTCTATTCCCAAGTCAATTAACCGAGGCATAGCGCCAACAGCTGTATTTGTATGAAGGGTAGACAAGACAATATGCCCGGTTAAAGCAGCATGAACAGCTAATTCTGCTGTCTCTTTATCTCTAATTTCACCCACCATAATCACATCCGGGTCCTGCCTTAAAATAGAACGCAATGCTGTAGCAAAACCGTAGCCAATCTCTTCTTTTGTCTGGGACTGGTTAATACCTTCCATAAAATACTCCACTGGATCTTCTATTGTAACAATATTTACTCCTTCCCTATTTAAAATCTGTAAAACAGCATATAATGTAGTGCTTTTTCCTGAGCCAGTAGGCCCAGTTGATAAAATCATTCCATAAGGTCTTTCAGCTGCTTTGTTTAAAATTTCAAGATTTCTTCCGTCTAATCCTAATCTTTTAAAATCTTTTAATCCCTTGGACGGGTCAAGAACTCTCATCACTACTTTCTCGCCCAATATAGTAGGGAAAGTAGAAACCCTGAAATCAATATCTTTATTGCTAATTTTAGCGCCAATCCTGCCGTCTTGAGGAACCCTAGTTTCGTCAATTTTTAGCTCTGCTAAAATCTTAATCCGAGCTACCACTGCCGGATGAATTTTTAAAGGTAAAAAAAGTGAGGAATGCAATATTCCATCAAGACGAAACCTTACTCTCAGCTGTTCTCTTATTGGTTCAATGTGGATATCAGAAGCATTCCCGTCTACAGAGTGTTTTAGAATTACAGAAACAATTTTGGAAATAGGAGCCTCTTCTCCCAGCTTTTCTAATTCAGCCGCTTTCTTAGAAATTTCAACTTCATCTTCAGCTATTTCTGTTTCCACCTCTGTAAGCGCCTTTTTTACTTCTTTTTTAAGGGTCCAATATCGTTTTAAAAGCTCCCTGAAATTAGATAAAGTGATTAGATAAACTCTGAAAGAATAGCCTTCGCGTCTTGTTAAAAATTTTAAAGCTTCCTGGGCTTTTAAATTATCCGGATAAACCATCCCTATCTCCAATGTCCTATCTTTTTTACTAATAGGAACCATATGATAAAACTCAGCAGCATCTCTGGGAATTAATCTCAAAACTTCTAAAAGAACTTCTGATGGCTCAACTTCTTTTAAAGGAACCTTCAAACTCTCGCTTTTTAATTGGAATAAAGCATCTTCCTTAATTATTCCTTGTTGTAAAATTATTTCTTCTTCTCTTTTACCAGATAATTCTATTTCCTTTTTTAAAGAAGCAGCTGCTTTTTTATTTAAGACACCTTTTTCTACTAACTGATTTATCAAACTCATTTAAACATATTAACATACTAACATATTAACATATTAACAAAAAATGAAATCAGAAATGTTTAAATGCTAAAATGTTAAAATGTTAAAATGTTTTAGTATGTAATAAACGGGTTTTCTCTGCCTATTTCTATTTCTTCTGAAGGATAAGAAATTTCTTCAAATGGTTCAAGCATCTGCACAAAAGGATTTTCTAAAATATTAAAATTGATACTGATTTCTTGTAATCCAAAACTAGTACCTAAAGGGATTGACGGCTGTTTTACAAAAAAGCTTTTACTAAAAACAAATAAAGCTATTATAACCAAAACAATAAGAATTATAATTAAATACACTAATCTTTTTTGTTTGTCTTCGTTTAAATTCAGGTTCATAATATTAATTAATAAGAATAAACTTTCATTTGTAACTCAAAAAGAAAAGTATCTAAAGAATAATCAGGCATTCCTGTATACATTGTCATTCCTCCAAAGGAAAAAAAAGTCAGGGTCTCTGTCTCAATCAAGCGCGCTGATTTTTCTAAGACCGAAAGAAAGTTTTTAAAAGAAGAATAAGAACCAGCAACACTAATGGAAAATGTGTTTTCTTTGATGTCTGATGCTCCTGTTTCTTCTGTCTTTGTTGTTTTTGTTGTTTTTCTTGAAGAGCTTAATGCTGCTGATGTTAAAGAAACCCCGTTTTCATTAGCTGTCCTTTGAATAAAATTCAGGACTGAAGGCATGGCAGGTTTGTCTGGCAAAGCTGAATTAATTTTTGCCATTGATTCTTCGTATTCTGCTAATTTTTTGTTTTGAGAAGCAAGATCCTCAAAATAATCATTTATCTTTTCAAGAGCCACTTTTCTTCCTTCAAGTTGATAATCTTTAGCATCTAATTCTTCATATTTTGGCAAAAGCACAAAAAAGGCCAGTAAAATGACGATTAAAGATGTAATGGTTATAAAAATAATAGGTCTTTTCATTGTTGTTTACCCTGTTAAATAATTTTGCCTTCGGCAAAATTGCTGCGAAGCAGCATTTAACAGGGTGAATTATCTAATCAAATCAAATATTTTAGGACTTAAAGAAATATCCAAATTAAAATCTATGCCTCCGTCTTCCATTAAAGATATATTAGAAAGCTCTACGCTTTTTATATCGCTTTGCGCCTGCAAAACAAGAAGCTGTTCGCCCAATGTTTTAAAGTTAGATGTTGTGCCGGAAAGCGCAAGGATTAAATTTGCGCTGGAAAAATTAAAACCTGCAAATACTACCTCTGGATGGGTGAAACTCTCAATGAAACTAAAAAGCTGGGAATATAATCTATGCTCTTTTAGTATATTTGAAAAATCATTTATTTTCTTTTCTTTTTCAAGAAGATTTTCTTTAAGCTCTTTGTTTTCCTTGCTTTGCTCCTGTTCGGATATTTTTGCTTCTACTTTGTTTAACGCTTCATCTGTTTTTTGTAGAGAGTATGCCAAAACAAAATAACTCAAAACCGACAATATAAGCAAAATAAAACAAAAATAAAAAACCCAATCCAGCCAAGGTTTTCTTTCTATTTCTTTTTTTGGAATAACATTAAAAGCCATGCTTTTTGATTTTAATTTTTCTCTTTTTTTATTTTACCTCTTTCTTCTATATTATACAACACTTTCTAATCCTTTCAAAGCGGAACCAACTGCTATGCCATAAGACGCCCCCATTTTTTTAAGAATTTCAGTCAATGGAGAAGGGCAGACAATATTTGCAAAAGGGTCGGCAATAACTGTTTTTATCCCCAGCTGTTCTGAAAAATATTCTTTCAATCCAGGAGTTAAAGCTCCTCCGCCAGCTAAAAATATTTTAGACACCTTGTCATTTCCAGATTGAGAAAAAGAGCCAGAGAGTTTTTTAATTTCTTTTAAAATTAAACCAATCAATGGATATAGTATCTCTTCCTCTTTGGTGCCCTTTCTTATGCCGATTTCTCTCTTAAGCCGTTCAGCTTCATTATAATCAATATTCAAAGATCTGGAAAGAGAATAAGTAAGCTCATTGCCGGAAACATCAAAGCTGTGGCTTGACAGCAAAACTCCGTTCTTAATTACACTGCAAGTGGTGCTTCTTCCTCCAATATCTACTAAGATTATAACTCCTTTATTTTTTTTAATCAATGATCTCACTAAACTGAAAACTTCTGCCTCTAGGGCTAAAAGTTCTAAACCGGCTATTTTGGCAATCTCTTGATATTTCAAAATTACTTCATTCGGAACTGTTACTAAAAGAATTTTCAGTTTAGTGCCTGTTATCTCCTTGTTAAAAAGATTTTTCTTTTTACTCGGCGTCCCCTCAATAATTGCCCAATCAATTTTCATATCTGAAAGCGGTAGAGGAATATATTTTCCTGCTTTAAATTTTATAGCTTCAGGAATTTCTTTTTCCCTCATGGGCGGCAAATCAAAACTAGTGAAAAAAGTAGAAAAATCAGGAATGGAAAATACAGTCTTTTTTGCGCGAAAGCCAGCTTCTTCTGTTAGAACAGAAATTGCTTTTGAAACTTCTTTGGTTGAAGAAGAAAGAAAAGAAATATTTTTATTGCCTTGGACATCCATCCTGGAATCATCAAATTCAATACCTTCCACAGGTATTTCGCCGTAGTTCTCTAATCTTATATTTTCTTTTGGCTTGGACAGCTCAATGATTTTAATAGAACTAGTTCCAATATCAACGCCAAGGCAATTTTTAATTTGTTTCCCGCTGAATAAACCCATAAACAAAGTTTGCTAAAATTCAGTTTTTATTATACCATCATCTAAAAGAAAATGAAAATTTATAAAATAAAAGGTTTTTTAATAGACGCTCTATTTCCTAAATTTTGTTTAAATTGCGGAAAAGAAGGAGATTATCTTTGTTCTGATTGCTTATCTTTAATTGATGTTTTAGAATATTCCAGTTGCTTAAAGCTTGCAAAACTTAATGGCGTCTTTTTCGCTGTTTCCTATGAAGACAAAATTATTAAAAAACTAATTAGACAATTCAAGTATAAGCCATTTGTCAGGGACTTAGCAAAAACATTAGCTTCTTTAATAATAACTCATTTTTATTTATTAAACAATATTAGATTTCTTTTATCAGGAGAACCTGTTTTAATGCCAGTGCCTTTGGACAGAAAAAAAATAAAAATGCGCGGCTTTAACCAATCAGAAGAAATCGCTAAACAACTTTCTCAAGTTTTAAAAATTCCATTAGCAAGACAGGGTTTAATTACAATAAAAGAAACTCAATCACAAACAGAACTGTCAAAAAAACAAAGAAAAGAAAATATTAAAAACGCTTTTGCTTGTAAAAATATTGAAGAAATAAAAAACAAAAAAATTCTTTTGATTGACGATGTTTTTACTACTGGCGCGACTCTTGAAGAATGCGCTAAAGTATTAAAATCTGCTGGCGCCAAAGAGGTTTGGGGAATAACCGTGGCAAGAGAACCATAATATTGACTAAACATCATTTTATAGATAGAATTATAGTATAGGAGAGGTGGCCCAATGGTACGGCAAGAGATTGCTAATCTCTCGCGGTGTAAAAAGCCGCTTGTGGGTTCAAATCCCGCCCTCTCCGCCTTCGCTCGCCGAAGTCCCGCTAAAAGCGGAACGAAGGCGGGCTTTTGTCCCCATAGCTTAATGGATAAAGTACAACTTTGCGGAAGTTGCGATGAAGGTTCGACTCCTTCTGGGGGCACGTGGACGGTTAGCTCAATGGCAGAGCATCGCGTTTACATCGCGGAGGTTATAGGTTCAAATCCTATACCGTCCACAATTAAAAACTGGAAAAGAATTGCCGGGGTAGCTCATTGGTAGAGCATTTCTCTGAAAAAGAAAGGGTAGTGGGTTCGATTCCCCCTCCCGGCACTTTATAAATAATTATCCACATTGACTAAAAATTGAACTTTAGATATTATAAAAATATAAAAGCTGTCTTAAGTTCAATGAGAAAAGATAAAAATCTTGCTATTAATTTAAGAAAACGAGGAAAAAGCTACAATGAAATAGCAAGAATTTTGAAAGTTCCTAAAAGCACTCTTTCATATTGGCTTAGAAATATAAAAATGTCGCCAACAGCTGAAACGAAATTTTGGGATAGAACAAGAAAAAAAAGAGCAAAAAGCATAACTGAATTTAACAAAAAACGAGCCGAAGCTGCGAGAGAAAAATCTGAAAAATTTCAAAAAATCGCATCAAAAAACATAAATCAATTTAACAAAAGGGAATTACTTTTAGTAGGAACGGCTCTTTATTGGGCTGAAGGTTGTAAAAAAACTAGATGGGCATTACAATTTTCTAACAGCGACCCTGTGATGATAAAGTTGATGATAAAATTTTTTAAGAAAATTTGTGGAATTCCTAAAGAAAAAATAAGGGCTACTATTCAAATTCATTCTAATGTTACATCTGAAAAAGCAATCAATTACTGGTCTAGGATTAGTGGAGTATCAAAAACTCAATTTACGAAATGTTACTCACGATTGACTCCGAGTAGTAAACAAAAACGTCCTTTTAATACTCTTCCTTATGGAACACTAAGAATCGCAATATACGATATACAAGTAACGAATAAAGTTAAAGGGTGGATTCAGGGTATTTCAAAAAAATTTTAATGCGGGAGTAGTTCAGTGGTAGAACGTCTCGTTGCCAACGAGAAGATCGCGGGTTCAATCCCCGTCTCCCGCTCCATAGCGTATTTGGCGGCTTCGCTGCCCCCACCGCCTCGCGGCTTCGCCGCTCGGCGGATAAAAAATCATTTCCCCTAAACCCCTTTTCTTTTTGCCCGCCCGCTTTTTAGCTTTGCTGAAATTTTTTTCGGGGAGTGACAAGGCATATTGAAAAAGTCAAAAAAGATAATTTCGCTTTACATTATTGAAATAATTTAGCATCATTTTAGTAAACAAAAACTAAAAATAAGATAATCCTTAATACCTATTTGAATAGTATTAAATTATTAGTCAAATGTCAACAAGAAAATTATCTACAATAGCAAAAAGCATAAAGTATTATCGGAAAAGGTTTAATCTATCACAAGATAAACTTTCTAAACTTGCTGGCGTTGCTTATAATACTATTGTAAAGATTGAATCGGGCGAAAACTCAAATCCCACTATTGAAACTTTAACGAAAATTGCTAAAGCATTAAAGGTAGATATTAGCGATTTGATAAAATAAAGGTTGCTTACATAAAAACATTTCGTATAAAATAAATTATAAAGAAAATTACTATGGATTCAAAAATTAAAATTTTGATTGGAGTTTTAATTATTGATATTGTTTTAATTGGCGGATTGTGGATTTGGAGTGAGCAGAAAGAAGTAGGACCACCAGAAAATGTTATCCAACCAAGCGATATAGAATTAATAACCTGTAACGAAGACGATGATTGCATTTTAGTACTTCATTATATATGTATGTGCCACTGTGATAAGTGTGCCAAAGCGATGGCAATAAACAAAAAGTATTTAGATTATTGGAATACCTATGATTTGAGTAAAGTTAAGCCTGATTGTAGAGAAACGGTGTGTCCAATGTGGATGCCACCGCCAGGATATTGTACAGAACATTGCAATGATAATTTTTATAGATATAACGCAAAATGTAGAAACAATAAATGTATCGCAAAGCCGGCGAATGGCACATTAATTATCAGCACTTCTCCAAAAATAGAATATGAAATAGGAGAAACTATTAATATACGCGTGGAAAACCGGGTTGGCAATCCTGTAAATATGGGGGTTGAAAATGGATGTAAAGGTAATATCTATGTAATATCAAAATATGACGAAGGAAAATGGGTAGATTTTCCTGAAACTTGTGGTGGATGCAATGTAGATATAAGCACTTCTATAGGAACTAATCAAGTCAAAATATTCTTCTGGAATCAGTCAGTTTTTACTAATCGTGAAGATTGTGCATTAAGAAGTGCGCCATTAGGTGTATATAGAATTAAAATTAAATATTGGGATGCTGACGGCTTTAAAATTGCATACTCAAATGAATTTACGATTAAAGAAAAATCAGCGATTGATCCTTTGTGTATAAAAAAAGTTAAAATAATTGGTGATTGTGATGCAGAAGTACAAGGATACGAATTTAATTTAGACACTGAAAAATGTATCGCAGTAGATGGTAGTGGTTGCTCAGTTGAGACACCTTTTAATAGTTTAGAAGAGTGTCAGAAAGTTTGTGAGAAAAAGGAGGCTGACGACAAATATAAAATATATCTGAAATCAAGACAATTTATTCCCGGGTCCGGGATATCAGACGCTCTAAAATCCAGTTTAATAACTACATCGCATAAACAGATACACGTTCTACTTCAATTCTATCATATTCCAAATAACGATGAGCGCGATCGGAACTTTCGAATCTGAATGTAATCCTTTGCGGTTATATTCACAACAACGCTTATTTCGCCTCTATCCCAACTAAATATTTAACAGACATATACAATCTTTCATTTATCAGATGGGTTGGAGAGATTTTTCCAGAAGATAAAATATCGGGAAATATAAAAGAAGGAAAAATCGGTAATTGGGCAATCAATGAAGACGGGACTATAAATGTGATAGTTGTATTTTTTAAAGACGTACTTCCTGAAGATGCTAAAAACATCATCAAAAAATATAATGGGATTATCAAAAGTGAAGTGGGCATGTTAAATGACATTACAATTTCTATTTCCAAAAATATAATTAATGAAATCGCAAAAGAAGATGCTGTTCAATGGATTGAATTAGTCCCTCCTCCAGAAACGACCTTTAACGAGTAAATGAGCACTCTTACTTCGCTACGATCGGTTCCGGGTCTATTGACCTCGTTTAACATCAGATATACGGTTCTATTTCATTCCGTCCAAATGTTTTATGGCGCTTCATATATCTGGAATACGTTTTATGAAATTCCGAACCCCGACTTTGAAATAATAAATTAAAGAGGAAAATAATATGACAAAAGGTATAACTGTGCAAATCAAACCGAAAAAATTTTCGGCAAAGCCAAAAAACGGGCGGGTAAAAAGAAAAGGGGTTTAGGGGAAATGAATTTTTGCCCGCCTGCGTCAGGATTTTGCTGGTAAAAAATTCTAACTTTTTTCAATAACCCGCTCCAACCTTAAAAACCCTTGACAAACTCTCTTGACTTGCTAAGATGGCATAATCCCTGTGAAAGGGATTTTTAAATTGCTTTATTTAACAAATAAAGCAAGACAAAGAATGAATAAAGAAAATTACAAAAAGTATATTCTAGCAACGTTTATTACGGCAATATTTGTTTTTGTTTGCTTTTTATTTTATTCTAAAATTAATAAGGTAGAAGCTGAAGCAGAAGTAGAAGAGCAAGAAACCAATCTTGATTTTGAATTTGCCGCTATTCAAGGAAGCGCTCTTTTGCCTCTTTCTCCTATCCCGCAAACAGAAATAAAGATTGTGAAGAAAATAAGGGTTTTAACCACTGCCTATTCCAGCACTGTTTGGCAGACCGATGATACGCCTTTTATTACTGCTTCTGGAACTTATGTTAAAGACGGAATTGTAGCCAACAATCTACTTTCTTTTGGAACAAAAATCCGTATTCCTGAAATTTACGGAGATAAAATTTTTGTGGTGGAAGACAGAATGCATTGGAAAAAAGGGTATTATCATGTTGATATATGGTTTTCTTCTTATTTGGACGCAAAAACCTTTGGAGTAAAAAACACCTATATTGAGGTGATCAAAGAAATTTAAAATCTGTCTGAAAATAATTAAAATAATTAAAAACACTCTGATTAAAAACCAGTGTGTTTTTTTTATGTGTCACAAATCAGCACGATCGTTCTACTTTGTGACCTGTGTTAAACACTCGGTGTTTAACATCTAAATTTGAGCAAAGCGAAAATTTTATGTGCCCGGAGAGGGGGTCGAACCCTCACGGATAAAAATCCAATGGATTTTAAGTCCATCCTGGCTACCAGTTACAGCACCCGGGCATTTTGAGGCCTGGGCGAGATTTGCACTCGCGTAAAACGGTTTTGCAAACCGCTCCCTAACTGCTTGGGTACCAGGCCACAATTAAAGCTTACCAGATTTAGTTCTGTTTTTCAACCTTAATTTTATCTAAAATCTCCTCTATTTTTTCTGTTTTTTGAACCTGTTTTTCTTGTAAAAATTCAATGCGTGGAATCGGCCTCATTCTTAAGCGCTTATTCAATAATTGCTGGAGATTATAGATGTTGTTTTTTAACATTATAAAAGCCTCTTTTGCCTCTTTTTCAGGCCCAGCACCAGAGCGAGCTCGGTGCGAGGTAGATATGACATTGATATAAACCCTTGCTGAATATAGGTTTGGCGCTGCTTCCACCTTAATAATAGTAACTAAAACATTTTCAGGAAAATTCATTTCCTCTAAAATAATCTGCGACAATTCCCTTTTGATAAGCTCATTAACTTTTCTAATTCTTTCACTCATAGTTCTCCTTTTTCCCTCACTTCTTTATAAAAAACCACCTCATCTCCTAATTCAATCTTGACATCTCCTTGATAAAGAATTCCTATTTCCTCGCCTTTGCCTGCTTTTTCAATATCTTTTTTGTTTTTCTGAAGATTTATCATCTTGCCTCTGCCAATTTTTTCCTCTCCACGATAAACCTCTATTTTTAAGCCCTTTTCCACTTCACCCTCAATAATTTTACCTCCAACAATCTGGCGATTTTTCTCTGACATAAACACTACTAATGTTTTAACCCTGCCTATATCCTTGCGGACTATCTCTGCGCTTAAAACTTTTTCCATCATTAAGCGAACTTCTTGAAAAAGCTCATAAATAATATCAAAGCATTTTATCCTTATTTTTTCTTGCTCAGCAAACTTTAGGGCAATAGGATTTTTCTTTACCCGAAAACATAAAATTTTGGCTTTAGCTGGTTTTGCCAATCTAACATCATTTTCATTAACTTCGCCTACCTCGCTTTTTAAAATTCTTAAAGCAACTTTTTCTTGAGGCAGTTTTTTAATCTCTTGTTCTATTGCTTCCAAAGAGCCAGAAACATCTGCCTTTAAAATGAGATTCAAAATCTTTTTAGAAGAATCAACAGGCAGGACCTGTCTTGTCTCGCGCTTTCTCTCTTTTTTCTCAATGTATTTTTGAGCTGCTCCAATATCAGAATAAACATTAAACTTTTCTCCAATTTGAGGCACTCCTTCTAACCCTAAAACAATGATCGGCTGCGATGGCATAGCTTTTTCAATTTGCTTGCCCTGAAAATCCTCTAAAATCTTAATTTTTCCTAAAACAGAACCAGTTCCTATAATATCTCCTTTTTTTAAAATTCCATCCCTTAAAACAAGAGTGGCAGTTGGACCGCGATGGCTGTCTAAATATGCCTCTATAATCACGCCTTGTCCTGGCTTAGATAAATCCCCTTTTAATTCTTGTATTTCAGCAAGCAACAAAATAAGCTCTAATAATTCTGATATTCCTTTGCCTGTCTTGGCTGAAACATTAACTGTAGGCACTTTGCCGCCCATTGACTCTGCTAAAACATCTTGTTGGGAAAGCTCTCTTTTTACTTTTTCAGGATTTGCTTCTGGCTTGTCTGTTTTATTGATTGCCACAATCATTGGAATGCCTGCTTTTTTTATATGATTTATTGCCTCTTTGGTCTGCGGCTTAATCCCTTCTTCTCCAGCAACTACTAAAATAGCAATATCAGCTACTTTAGCTCCTCTGGAACGCATAGCTGAAAACGCTTCATGTCCAGGTGTATCAATAAAAGTAATTTTCTTGCCGGCTTCATCTACCTCATAAGCTCCAATATGCTGGGTAATGCCGCCTGACTCCCTTTCAATTACTTTTGTTTTTCTAATAAAATCTAAAATCGCTGTTTTTCCATGGTCAACATGGCCTAAAACAACCACTACCGCAGGTCTAGTTTGAAAATTTTCTTGTTTTTTTTGTTTTTTGAGTTCCATGTACTACGAGTTTTTAAAATGTCGTATCAAATGTCGCAATGTTTATTGCTTAACCTGGTTAAGTAATACTTCCCATTTTCAATTATACTTAAGCGGAGAAAACAGATTTTTTAAATTCTGGGGTGCGGGCGTGGCGAAGCCCGAAGGGCGAAGGGGGGCTGAATTTGAAAAATTTTGTTTTCGGAGCTGTGTATTTAATCTAATATACTTCTGTTATAGCTTTTTCAATTGCTTTTTTCTCTTCATTGGATAAAGAATATTTTGATTTTCCATTTTTTACTTCTTTATTATAAACTCGACTTGATTCTCTGCTATAATGGCTTGTAATGACAAAACCATTATTATTTAAATCAAGAAGGGCAATAGCAAAACTCTGGTCTCCGCCTACTTCTTTAAATGGATTAAATCTTATTATTCCGATTTTTTGAAAACTTTTTTGAGAAATAGTCTCTAATTTTGATATTTGTTCTGAAATCTCTTTTAAATTATTTTCTATTTTCTCTGTCTTTTTAATCTGCTCTGTTAAAACCTTTTCTAAATCTTTTTCTCCTCTTTGGAAAAAAATATCTAATCGCTTTTTTTGCTTAAAAGCGAAATAAATGCAAAGACAAACCAAAATTAAAAAAATTCCAAGAACAAAATAAATATATTCAAAATTAAAAAAATCTTCAATGTTCATAGATTTGCGGAGGGGGTGAGATTCGAACTCACGGTGATATAAACCACAATGGTTTTCGAAACCATCCCTTTCAACCGCTCAGGCACCCCTCCTTTTATATTCTCAAACTACCACTTTTTTAGGCAAAAATCAAATTGTAAAAAGGGACAGGTGAGGGATAGTCCCTATTTGGTGGATGTTTATCATGCTCGTGCTTGCACCGCGTAGCTCCGAAGCGAAGCCGAGGAGCGAAGTGGTGGACCTGGGCAGAATCGAACTGCCGTCTCCGCAATGCGAATGCGGTGTCATACCATTAAACTACAGGCCCCCCTAATGTCGAGATGCCGAGATTTTCACCCTGTTAAATAAAATCTTTGATTTTAATTTGCAAAGCAAATTGTTTAACAGGGTAAACTCGGGCTAAACCCCGCCCATTTTCTTTCGGGACGCCCGGAATCGAACCGGGAATCCTACGCTCCCGAAGCGCATATGTTAACCGTTACACCACGTCCCGTTAAATGGGCGGGGCTGTGCTACCATTACACTACATCCCGTATTAAAATCAAATTAGGTGACCCAATACTTTTGCTTTGTCATTTTATCTCTTTTTGTCACAATTTCCATTCTTTCTTTGCGCGCCTTTTCAGCTAAGGAGCTTAGTTCTTTTTCGCTAAGCTTACTCATTTTTTCTGTTTCTTTTTCTAAAAACTCTTTCTTATTCTTGCTTGGCTCATTTAAAACATAACCAAGCAAAACATCTAAAACCTGGCCTATTTTGGAACCTGGTTTAATTTTCAAAATTCTCATTACATCTTCTCCGTTTATCTTAAGCATTGTGACTGAAATAGGATCTTGGGAAACTTTTTCAATAATATACTTTAAATGCCTTAATTTATACGGTTCTGCTTTAGGAACGCCAGACCCGATTCTATCAGCCATTCTCACTTGTAAAAGTTCATCCATATTTTCTGGTCCTGCCTGGCGCACTAACCGCCTTACTGACGATTCGCCGACCTCGTCAACATTATAATAAAACAAATGATAACGGACTAATCTTACAATTTTCTCAGTGTCTTTTTTAGAAAATTTTAAGCGATTTAAAATCTGCTCACTCATTTTAGCTCCTACTATTTCATGGTTGTAAAAAGTTGCATTTGCCCCTTTTCCATTTTTGGTTCTTGGTTTCCCCACATCATGCAAAAGAGCTGCAAAGCGAACATATTTATTAAAATTCTTTTCGCAAGCATACCTTAAAGCGCGTAAAGAATGCTCATAAACCTCATAAATATGGTGCTTATTCTGAGAAACACCATAACCTTCTTCTAATTCTGGAATAATATATTGCAAGAGTTTGAGCTTCCGCAATGTTTCTATGCCTTGAGCACCTCTTTCTGACATTATAATTTTAACAAATTCATCTCTAATTCTTTCTTTGGAAATCATTTCAAGCAAATGAGCATTTTTTTTGATTGCCTGCTCAGTTTTTTCTTCAATTTTCCATCCGTCTCCTAAAACAGTAGCAAGCCGTACTGCTCTCATTAAACGCAAAGCATCCTCTGAAAATCTTTCATCTGGCTCGCCCACTGCCCGAATGACTTTATTCTTCAAATCCTCCTGCCCTTTAAAAAGATCAATTATCTCAAATTCTTGTTTGGAATTTGGGATTTGGGATTTGGAATTTGGGATTTGGGATTTTAAATCGATAGCCATAGCGTTAATGGTAAAGTCTCTCCTTTTAAGGTCCTCTTCAATGGTTTTAGCGAAGCAAATACTATCCGGGTGTCTCTTATCTGTATATTTTGACTCAATTCTATAAGGAGTAATTTCAATCTCTTTTAACCGAGGATTTTTACTTTTTGTTACAATAACAACTGTGCCAAATTTATTGTCTTTAAATGTTTTTGGAAAAACTTTTTCAATTTGTTCCGGCTTGGCATTAGTGGTTATGTCCCAATCCAATGGCTCTTTTCCACGCAGCAAATCACGCACGCATCCGCCTACTAAATATGCCTCAAAATTGTTTTCTTTTAATTTCTCAATTACAAATTTTATTTCTTTATGTATTTTCATATGCTTTATTCTATCTTAAATCCTTGTTTTTTTCAATCCATCTGTTAAAATAATTTAAAGCCCCTGTGGCTCAACGGATAGAGTATTGGTCTTCGGAACCAAGGATGAGGGTTCGAATCCTTCCAGGGGCATATATGAATACAAAAAAAACAATTTCAATAATTTGTTTATCTTTTTTATTGTTTTCCTTAATGCCTATTCAAGCAAATGCTGTTTTAGTTCCATGTGGATACAGAGATGCAAATCCAAGCGAAGTAGGATTTCAGGATCCTTATCCAGAAACAGAAATAAACGAGGCCTGTCCCTGCACGCTTTGCCATTTTTTTATACTCTTTAAAAATATTATTGATTTTGTGTTAATTAGAATAGTGCCGGCAGTAGCAGTTTTAATGCTCGTTATCGGCGGCATAATGTTTTTTGGAGCTGGAGCAAACCCAGCTAACCTGGAAAAAGCAAAACAAATAATAACCAACACAATTATCGGTTTAATAATAATTTTCACTGCTTGGATTACTATTAATACTTTTATGATGTTTATCGGTGTCCAGGAATGGACTGGCTTGCAAACATGGTGGCAAATTGATTGCCAAGTTCCTAGCGCAAGCACAGATACTAATAGTAACTGTATTTTAGACATAAACGAAACCGAATAACTGCCCCGCTAGCTCAATCGGCAGAGCAGAGGCCTCTTAAGCCTAAGGTTGCAGGTTCGATTCCTGCGCGGGGCATATAGTCTTTTTTTATTTTCGAGTGAAGCGAGACAGATTGAATAAATTTATTTATTCAATCTACGAGCGAGTGAAAAAAAGAAGGTTATAGCTTAGCTATGTTCTTATTTTTAAAAGATGATATAATAAAAAAATGTTAAACGCAAAACAAAAAGAAAAAATTATATCTGGATACAAGATCCATAATAAAGACACTGGGTCTGCTGAAGTGCAGATTGCTTTGCTTTCCGAAGAAATTAGGCAGCTGCTTTTGCATTTAAAAAAACATTCTAAAGATATTCATTCCAGAAGAGGACTTTTAAAAATGGTTTCTAAAAGAAGAAAACTGCTTGCATATCTAAAAAAAGAAAGCATCCGCAAATATAATTCTATCATTAAGAAAATAGGACTAAAAAAGTAAAACGAAGGCCCGACCTTCGTTAAAATTAAGCTATGTTGATTCATAAAGAACAAAAAATAGCAGTTCTAATAGATGTTCAAAATCTCTATCATTCTGCTAAAAACCTATATCAGTCAAAGGTTAATTTCGGAGAGATATTAAAATCAGCAGTAAGCGACAGAAAGCTAATAAGGGTTTTTGCTTATGTTATCAGGACAAAAACCGGCGAAGAACAGCCGTTTTTTGAAGCCCTCACTAAGTTAGGAATTGAAACAAGAGTAAAAGATCTTCAAGAATTCTACGGTGGAATGAAAAAAGCTGACTGGGATGTAGGAATAGTTATTGATGCTATTAAAACTGCTCCTGGCGTAGATGTTATTTGCCTTATTTCTGGCGACGGCGATTTTATTCCATTAGTAGAATATCTAAAAAATCAAGGCAAAAGGACGGAAGTTATTGCTTTTGGCCGCTCCACATCAGGCAAACTTAAAGAAACAGCTGATGAATTTCTTGATTTAGAAAGCAGTCCTGAAAAATACCTTTTAAAAAAATAAAAAATGGATTCTAAAAAATATAAACTAAATATAGGCGGCAAGGATATTATCGTTGAAATTAAAGACTTAGCTGAGCAGGCAAATGGCTCAGTTTTAGTTCGTTACGGCGATACCATGGTTTTAGCTACAGCTGTAATGTCAGGACAAGAAAGGGAGGGCATTGATTTTTTCCCTCTTACTGTTGATTATGAAGAAAGATATTATGCAGCTGGAAAAATTTACGGCTCGCGTTATATCAGAAGAGAAAGCCGTCCTTCTGATGAAGCAATTCTCACTGCCCGCTTGATTGACAGAGCTATCAGGCCAAAATTTCCAAAAAATCTTAAAAGGGAAGTGCAAGTGGTTGTTACCTGCCTGTCTTGGGACAGCGAAAACGACCCTGATATCCTTGGACTTTTAGGCGCTTCTCTATCCCTGTCTATCTCTGATATTCCCTGGGAAGGACCAATCGCTAATTTAAGAATCGGTAAAACTGAAGGAAAATTCGTCTTAAACCCCACTTATGAACAAAGGGAACAAAGCGATATTGACCTTATCTTAGCAGGAGGAATGAAAGGTGATCAAATTTTAATTAATATGATTGAAGGCGAAGCAAAAGAAGCAGAAGAAAAAACTTTTATGCAAGCATATAATATTGCTGGAGCAGAATTGAAAAATCTTATTGAATTCCAGCAAAAAATTATTAAAGAGAATGCCAAAGAAAAGGCTGTAATAGAAACGCCTGCCAATGAACTGGAATGGAAAAAAGAAATTAAAGAATTTTTAGGAAATAAATTAGAAAATGCATTAACTTTTTCTAACAATAACGAGAAAGCAAAAAAAGAAAGAAATAAAGCATTAAATGAGTTAAGAGAAGATTTAATCTTTTTTATCAAAGAACAAGAACAAGATGGAAAAAAAATCAAGTATGCTAAAGATTTTTTTGAACAAGAAACAGAAAGAATAATACATAAAAACATTTTAGAAAAAGAATTAAGGCCTGACGGAAGAAAGTTAGATGAAATAAGAAATATTTATGCAGAAGTAGGCCTTTTGCCAAGAACACATGGCTCTGGATTATTTGTAAGAGGTGAAACAAAATCGCTTTCCATTCTCACCCTGGGAGCGCCAAGCGACCATCGATTATTAGAAGGAATGGAAATTGTCGGAAAAAAGAGATTTATGCACCATTACAATTTTCCACCTTATTCTGTTGGAGAAGTAAGGCCTATGCGCGGTCCTGGAAGAAGAGATATAGGGCATGGAATGCTGGCTGAAAAAGCGCTTCTGCCTTTAATTCCTGATTCTGATTCATTCCCTTATACAATCAGAATTGTTTCAGAAATCCTTTCCTCAAACGGTTCCACATCAATGGCTTCAATCTCCAGTTCTTCTATGGCTTTAATGGATGCTGGTGTTCCTTTAAAATCTCCGGCTACTGGCATTGCCATGGGATTAATAACAGAAAGCAATGAACGGGGAGAAATAACTAAATATAAAATTTTAACTGACATTCAAGGCCCTGAAGATCATTATGGAGACATGGATCTAAAAGTAGCTGGAACTAAAAACGGAATAACTGCTCTTCAAATGGATGTTAAAATTACTGGCATTACAGAAAAAATATTGGAAGATGCCTTATCAAAAGCCAAGAAAGCAAGAGAATATATTCTGGGTGAAATGGAAAAAGTTTTATCCAAACCAAGAGAAAAACTTTCTCAATGGGCGCCTAGAATTTACACTATCCAAATCAAACCAGAGCAAATTAGAGAAGTTATCGGAACTGGCGGAAAAATAATCAATGAGATTATTGAAAAATGCAAGGTTGCTATTGACATTGAAGAAGACGGCAGAATATTTATTACAGCAGAAAAAGAAGATGCTGCCGAAAAAGCTGTAAGCTGGATAAAAAATATTACCAGAGAAGTTAAAGTTGGAGAAGTTTTTCAAGGAAAAGTAAAAAGAATTATGGATTTTGGCGCATTTGTAGAAATTCTGCCAGGACAGGAAGGATTGGTCCATATTTCCAAGCTTGCCAAAGGAAGAGTGGAAAAAGTTGAAGATGTGGTAAAAATCGGAGACATTGTACCGGTAAAAGTAATCTCTATTGACGAACAAGGCAGAATTAACCTCTCTTTAGAAAATCAAGAATAAAGAAAATCGGTATTTCTTTAAATAAAGCTTTGATATATTAAACTAAAGTTTGTTATAATATAATAAACTATATTTTTATATGGCAGGAAAAAAATATCTTTTTAAAAAAATAAAAACAATGGAAAAAGACCTTCACGGTCGTGACTTTTCTTCTCCCCTAAAAGGCAAATTCCTGAAAACTTTTAAAAAGGCAAAAACAATAAAACAAGATGTTGAAGGACTTGAAACACTGCTTCCTGCAGCGCCTTTAACAGCGCCGCCAAAACCAAAAAAGATTAGCTTGGAAAAAGGTAAAGATGAAAAAGAAAAACTAATAAAAAGGGTCAATTTCTTAGAAAAAGAAGTGATAACCTTAGTTCAAGAGAAAAAAGAGTTTCAATCGAGAAGAGAAGAATTAGAAGAGAAAACAAAAGCAATGGCAGAGAAAATATCTTCTTGCGCTGTAAGAGAAGGTGCTTGGCAAAAGGAATTAACAATCAAAGAAAGCGAGAGAGAAAAACTTAAAGAAAGTATTAGATTGTTAAAAGAAGAAAAAGATGCTCTATTTACAGAAAAAAAAGAAACAGACGGGAAAATAAATAATTTAAAAGAAAGACTTAAAACCCTACAGGAAAGCATGGAAGACACAGAGCAAGAAGAAAATATTTTAAAGCAGGAAAAATCCCAATTAGAAGAAAAAACAAAAGCAATGGCAGAGAAAATATCGTCTTTTAGGGATAGAGAAAATGCCACACAACAAGAATTAGCCCTTAGAGAAAAAGAGGTTGATTCATTAAAAAAAGAGAAAGAAAAACTAAGAAAAAGGGTTAATTTTTTAGAATTTTTAGAAGAAAAAATGACTGTCCTGATTCAAGAAAAAAAAGAGCTTCAATCAAAAAGAGAAGAATTAGAAGAAAAAACAAAAGCAATGGCAGAGAAAATATCTTCTTGCGTTGTAAGAGAAGGTGCTTGGCAAAAAGAATTATTAATCAAAGAAAGCGAAAGAAAAAAACTTAAAGAAAGTATTAGATTGTTAAAAGAAGAAAAAGATGCTCTATTTACAGAAAAAAAAGAAACAAATGGAAAAGTAAATAATTTAAAAGAAAGACTTAAAACCCTACAGGAAAGCATGGAAGATACAGAGCAAGAAGAAAATATTTTAAAGCAGGAAAAATCCCAATTAGAAGAAAAAACAAAAGCAATGGCAGAGAAAATATCGTCTTTTAGGGATAGAGAAAATGCCACACAACAAGAATTAGCCCTTAGAGAAAAAGAGGTTGATTCATTAAAAAAAGAGAAAGAACTGCTTACAAAAGAAAGGGAAGAATTTAAAGAGAAATTTAGGCGATTAGGAGAAAATTTAGATATTTTAGAGCAGAAAAGCGACACCTTAGATAGAACAGAACAAGAATTAGAAAAAAAGCAGAAATTAACAGAAGAAAAAACAGCGAAAGAAGAATTGACGCTAAAAGAATCACAACTCTCTCATTTTGCTTTAATTGAGAAAATCAAACAATTGAAAGAAAAGAAAAATGAACTTGAACAAGAAATGGAAATTTTAAAGCAGAAATGTCAGGATGTTTTGCAAAAAGAAAAAATAATAGAAAAACAAATAGAAATAATTGAATCAAAAGAAAAAAAAGTAATAAATGAAAAACAAAGAAGGCAGATAGAAAGAGACAGGAGAGAAGCTGAGAAAAGAAGGGAGTTAGTTGAAAATGAAAGATGGGATATAGAAGAACAAAAAGCTCAATTACAGAAAAAAATAAATGAGATTGAAATGATTTATCAATCAGCTGTAATAAAAATAGAACAAGAAAAAAAACAAGAAAAAGAAATAAATAGGGAAGAAATTTTGAAAAGAATTAAAGAAGAACCATCAGAAATATTTAAAGAAAAAATTAATGAAGAAAAAATAATATTCCGACCGCTCCCTCAAAAACCAAGTTTTAGAGAAAAGATATGGATAAGAGCATTGTTTTTAGGATTTGTGCTTGCCCTTTTTGGAATCATTTTTACTTTTTGGTACTGGTATCTTTATATTTATACAAAGTAAAAGTAAATTTCCTGCTACGAAAACAAGATTTTTCAAATTCAGCCCCCCCTCCGCCCTTCGGGCTTTGCCCTTCGGGCTTCGCCACGCCCACACCCCAGAATTTGAAAAATCTGTTTTCTTCGCATATTTTGATCTAAAAATTATGGATAAAAAATTTATTCAAGAAATTAAAAAAAAGCTGGAAAAAGAAAAAACTGCTATAGAAAAAGAGCTTGAAACGTTTGCCAAAAAAGACCCGAAGCTAAAAGGGGACTGGGACAGCTTATTCCCTAAATTTAACGGCGGCGATTTAGAAGAAGCAGCAGATGAAGTTGAAGAATACTCAACCCGTCTTCCTCTTGAATTTACTATGGAATTAAAACTTAAAGATATTAATTCAGCTCTTGATAAAATAAAAAAAAATCAATATGGAAAATGTGAAAAGTGCGGAAAACCAATCCCCAAAGAACGTTTAGAAATTTATCCTGAAGCAAGAACATGCAATAAGTGTGAAAAATAATAAAATCTATGTTATTATATAAAAGAAGATAAATAAAGATGAATATAAATCTTTTTAAAAAATTTAAAAAAGCAATTAGCTTCCTCAAAAAAGGAGAAAAGGTTTTTACTTCTGAATCTTTAGCTATTAAAACAATCTTATTAGGAGGTCTTTTAATTTTCTCTATTTTTTTAGTTTTTATAGCGTTGATTTTAGAATTTCTCACACCCAAAATAAATATGGAAATAAAAATTTCTGGGCCAGAAATAGTAAAAGTAGGAGAATTGGTAACATATATTGTAAGCTGTAAAAATACTGGTAATGTCATATTAGAAAGCCCTGAACTTATCTTTAATCACCCTGTCTACTCTCTTCCAGAAAAAGGAGAAATGATAGAAAATATAACATCAGATAAATTTGGAAATTTCTTTCATCCTGAAGAAGAAAAAATTTTTACTTTTAAAACCAGAATTTTTGGAAGCGAAGGCAAAAAAGAAGAGCTTAAATCATGGTTGAATTACAAAACAAAACATAGCTCTTCTGCTCAAATGTCAGAGATTTCCACATTTTCTACCCAACTTTCAGAAATTCCTGTGGATTTAGAACTGGATATCCCCTCTAAAATTCCTATTTTTCCACAAACAAAAAACGAATTAAAATTTAAAATAAGATATTACTCTTTTATTGACTATCCATTTACTAACATAAAATTGGAAATAGATACTCCTCAAAATTTTAATCTAAAAAAATCTAATCCAAAAACAGCAGAAGAAAATCAATGGAATCTCCCTGCATTAGAAAAAAACGGGACAGGAGAAATTGAAATCTGGGGAGAATTTTCAGAACAACAAGAAATTGGAAAAGAAATAATCTTTGTTGCCAAATTATCAATTACTATCCGTGGAGAAAAAATTTTATTAAAGGAAACAACAAAAAACCCTCTTACATATAAACCTGTTTTTTTAATCTCTCAAGAAATTAATAACAAATCAGAATATATTGCTTCACATGGTGAAATGCTGCACTACCAAGTTTCTTTTAGAAATATAAATGAAAAACCTTTTAGAGATTTGGTTTTAATTTCTACCTTAGAAGGAAATTTATATGATTTGTCTACTATAGAATGTCCCAAAAGTGAAAACAAACCAGGCGACAATTCAATTATATGGAATGGAGAAACTATTCCTGAACTTCGCTATCTTCAACCAGGAGAGGAAGCAAAAGTAGAATTCTGGATAAGGTTGAAACAGGATTATATACCAAAAGAAACATCTGAAATCAATATTCTTATAAGAAATAATGTATCCTTGGGAGAGTTTGAAAAAGAATTTACCAATAAAGTCAATTCAAAGATAGAAATCCAGCAGGAAGGGTATTATAAAGATAAATATGGTTTCTTTGAAAACACCGGACTACCTCTTGAAGTAAATAAAACTACTACCTATACTATAGTTTGGAAAATTAAAAATTATTATTCTTTAGTGAAAGATACAATAATCAAAGCATCGCTTCCTCCTCAAGTTAATGTTAAAAGTACTCACTGCACTCAAGGAAAAATCAATATAAAGGGAGAATTCAGCGAAAGCGAATCGCTTTATCAAGAAATCCCAAGTGATTTTAGATTTGAAAATAATTTAAGTTACAAAACAAAATCATATGAGATTAAATATTTACAGACTATTTTAAAAAATGAAGTGCCTCATGTTTATCACAAATATATTCCAATTACTGGCTATTTCGGTCCGATTACCATTAATTCGGTAATGGAATTCCAAAAGAAATATGAGAAAGAAATATTATTGCCTCAAGGATTTAAAGAACCTAGTGGTTATGTTGACGAATTTACTAGATTAAAGCTGAATGAATTATTAACTCATGAAATACCAACTACTTCTAAAGAGATAATTTGGGAATTAGAAACAATAGAACCAGGAAAAGGAATCTTTTCTGATCCATTAATAGCAGCTTTTCAAATCAGTTTTACTCCTACCTTAAAGCAAAAAGGGGGAACAGCTATATTGATAAACAAGGTTTTAGCTTCAGGGAATGATCAATGGACTGGAGAAATTATATCTGCGGAAGACGAACCAATAGATACTATGCTACCAGACGACCCTACTGTAAGAAAAGGAGAAATTCACTAACTATATGCACAAAATAATCAGAAATAAAAAACACCTTCTTATAAGAAGGTGTTTTTTATTCCGAGCAAAATTTTTATTGTTTCCAACTGACAGAAGATCCGACAGGATACTTGGCTAAAGGATTTTTTGCTCCCCTTACATCAAAATGCAAATGGCAGCCAGTAGATAATCCTGTACTGCCCATAGAGCCAATAACCTGTCCTTGTAATACTTTTTCGTTAGTTTTAACTGAAATCTTTGATAAATGTCCATAAAGCGTAACCACGCCGTTAGGATGTAAAATTCTTACAAAATTGCCTGCTGGCCAGGTTTTATAACCAACTTTCTGAACAATGCCTCCAGCAGCGGCTAAAATAGGTGTTCCGCATTTATTAGCTACATCTATGGCATTATACCAATGAGGGCCTTGCGTAATTATGCCTTGTGTGGATAGAATAAAATAAGAATCAGTTAAATGTATGTTGGTGTAATAGGTTTTATTAGCAGGAATCTTGCCATCAGGGATGATTAAAACATCGCCAACAAATATTTCTTTGCTTTCAGAAAGCTCGTTAAAATCAGCTATTTCACTTGTTTTCGCCTCATAAATTTCAGCTATTTCACTTAATGTGTTTCCTGTTTTTACAAGATGCAAAACACCGGAAACTGGCAAGATAATTAGCTTTTGGCCCGGCTTAATTTTAGAACTCTTGGTCAAATCATTAGCCCATAAAACAGTATTTAAGGAAATATCAAATTTTTCAGCAAGAAAAGAAAGCGTGTCGCCTGATTCTACAATATACTCAGTAATTTCCTGACTCTTTTTTGTTACAGCTTCTTGGGGCAAAAAGGATCCTAATACCTGGGGATTAACTGTAATAGGCGGGCAGGCAGCTATTAAACTATTGCCTTGAATCAAGTATAAGTCCGGCGATTCCATGACTGAACTCTTTCTTGAGTCAACAAAAAACCCATCGCTTTGCTGGGATTGTGAAAAAATCAAAGAAGCTGTATCTTTAGAGACGTCTCCGAGACAGCAAAAAAGCGCTCCAAATAAAATAATCAGCGATAACATTAAGCCGATTAATCTGAAAAAATTATTACTCATAAACAGTTTTTAAACTATTTTCTTATGGTATCAAACTCTAAAAACAAGTCAAGCCCAGTTATCCACAGTTTATGAATCTATCATCAAAAAAAATTATCAAAGAAATATTGAAAAAATACAATATTAAGCCGTCAAAAAAATTTGGCCAAAATTTTTTAATTGACAAAACAGTAATTAGAAAAATTATAAAAACAGCTGAATTAAAACCAAAAGATGTTGTTTTAGAAATCGGCCCGGGTATTGGCGCTTTAACTCAAGAAATAGCCACTCGGGCAGGCAAAGTAATTGCTGTTGAGAAGGACCCAAAGATGTGTGAGGTTTTAAAAGAGACACTAAAGGACTTTGACAACATAAAAATAATAAAAGGCGATATCATTAAATTCAACATTAAAAATCCGAAATCCGAAATCCGAAATCCGAAACAAATTCAAAAAAACTATAAAATTATTGCTAATTTGCCGTTTTATCTTACAGCGCCAGTAATTAGAAAATTCATTGAGGCTGTTGATGTCAAACATCAACAGCCTCAACAAATGGTTTTAGTAGTTCAAAAAGAAGTAGGACAGAGAATATGCGCTAAGCCGCCTAAAATGAGCATTTTAGCTGTTTCTGTTCAGTTCTATGCCAAAGTAAAAACAATTGACTATGTCTCTAAAAGCTCATTTTGGCCCAAACCAAAAGTTGACGCAGCCATAATAAAAATTATTCCGCATAGTTCCGCGTACATTTCATTAAGATTCCGCGACCAATTTTTCAAAATTGTCAGGGCTGGTTTCTCTCATCCCAGAAAACAAATTTTGAATAATTTTGAAAAAGAATTAAAATTAAACAAAGCAAGCGTTAAACAATGGCTTGTCAAAAACAACATCAAACCCTCCCAGCGCTCTGAAACCCTATTTATCCAGGATTGGCTTAATTTAACCAAAACCCTTGACAAGACCTCTTGGAACCGCTATTCTAAAATTAGATATCATTAGTGATGGTCATTTAAAAATAAATAATGAATGACTGGAAGTAAATTTGAAAGAAATAAAAAAATAGGAGGTGATAAAAAATGGAAACTGGAAGTGTTGTTGAAGCAATAGAGAAATGGGATTCGGGAATTGAAAAAGGAAGTGTTGTTGACGCAATAGAGGAATGGAATGCGGGAATGTATTACGGACCTACACCAACAACGACGATTATTATAGTTGGAATAGTGATAGGCGTTCTTCTGCTTTTGGTTTTAAAACGCCAGTCAGACATGAAAAAAGCATTAGAAAAAGAAGCATAAAAAAAAAGGAGAGGATTTACCTCTCTATTTTTTTTATCCACAACCTTATCCCTATTCATATACTTTATTTTTATGTTATAATTGGTTAATGTTTCACAAACTCAAAAAAACCACGGGTTGGATTATTTTGTTCTCTGTTATTTTAGGAATAGCTGCCCCGATTTATTATGCTTATGCTGTAATAGGAATGACGCCTGACATGTATCTTCACATTGCTTCTTGGGCTACAAATAAGCTCACCGACATGAGTCCTACTAACCTCTTAATTGGAGGTGTCTTTTCAGTCCTTACTATTATCACCTCTTCTTTTTTATGGATAGCTCATTCACTTCTGGAATTGGTAATAAGTCCAGGCTTTATAGATATCTCTTTCACGGGCCCAGATAATCTTATTGTGCAGGAGGGTTGGGGAATAGTCCGAGATTTTACTAATATGTTTATTATTCTCGGATTTGTGATTGTCGCTTTGGCAACTATCTTACGGATCAAAGAATATCAGGCGCAAAAACTTTTACCTCTTTTAATCGGAATTGCTCTTTTAATTAATTTCACTCCAGTAATCTGCGGTTTTTTTATTGACATTTCCAATGTAGCAATGAATCACTTTTTAACAGCCGGAACATTAGACAGAAGTTTTATTGAGACACTTGATTATCAAACCAAAAGCCTAGTAGATGAAGACACTACATCCTATCAAAAGTTAGGAGAAGGCGTACTTTTTGTGGGTTTTAATATTATTGCAGGAATTATCTTTCTCCTTTTCGCTCTTTTGTTTGCGGTAAGGTATGTTGCTCTTTGGATTTTAATAATTTTATCGCCTCTGGCATTTTTCTGCTATATTCTACCAGAAACAAAAGGAGCATGGTCAATGTGGTGGAAGCAATTTTTCCAATGGTGTATTATTGGAATACCTGCTGCTTTCTTTATTTACCTGTCAAATATCACAATAGCAACCATAGTTGGAAAGGGCATTTCTCCCGAGGAAGTCAATATGATTAGCTATACCATACCTATCCTTTTCCTCATTATCGGCTTCTTTGTCTCACTCCAAACCGGAGCAATGGGCGCGGATAAAATTACAGCTGGGTTTGGCGGCGCAGTCAAAAAGGGCACAGCCGGAGCAGGAGCTTGGGCAGAAAGGAAAGTAAAAGAAACTGCTTTTGTAAAAGGGCAATCAGAAAAATGGCGAGGAAGATTAGAAAGAATACCAGAAAAAGTTGGAACAGGAAGAATGAAAGCAGAAGCTGCAGCAAAACATCAGATAGAGAGAGAAAAGAAAATTGAAGAAGCTCAAAAATTAATGGAACCTATGTCTGTAAAAAACAGGGAAGAATTTAAGAGTCCTACTGAAAAATTAGCTGCGTTCAGATTAGCTATTAAAGAAGACCATCTTGGCGAATGGGATGAAAAAAATATAAATACTGTTAAAAGATATGGGACTCAAAAAGATCTAATTGATGCAGCAAAAAAACGACCTGACCTTGCAGCTAAATTAAATCCTGAAAAAGTTGATGAGATGATGAAAAAGAAACAAGGAATTAGCAGAATAGAAGCAGAAAGTCAGGTTATTACAGAAAAAGTGCAAGGAAAGCAACCCGTGAAGCTTAGACAAGATACTCAAGCGGAAGCGTTTAAGTCAAAAGATGTGGTTTTCTCAATGAGTGAAGCGCAAGTAAAAGAAGTTACAACAAGAGGCAGTGGAGAACAGAAAAAAGAGATTTATGATACATATGTCAAAGAAGTGAAAAAACTAACTGGTCAATCTATACACTACGGCACTACAGAAGAACTCCGAGAGGAAGTAGGAAAGAATACGAAGAATATTCAAAGACAAATTGATATATTGCGAAATACTGGAAAACCTGAAGACGCCATTAAATCCGAAGCAATAAAAGAAATAACTATTGCTATTCAAAGAAGGAAGTTTTAATAATATGCCAAACAACAATCTCAATAAAAAACAAAAACTACCTGTAAATACTGGAGATATTATTGCTGAATTAATAAAAAAACATCAATTAGGTCCAGTAGATATTTTAGATAATCCAGAAATGGAAAAAATCTTGAAAAACGCTAAAACTTCGGAAGAAAGATTAAAAATTATCAAAAACTTACCTTTTGAGAAAATATTTGATATTGTTGAAGAAATTACTCAAGGCAAAACTGAACTTAAAGATTTGACACCTATAATTAAAAAATATTTAAATCTTTCGGGACAAAAAGCTAAAACTTTAGCCGAAGATCTAAAAAAAGAAATTTTCACACTATCAAAAAAACAAATTAAACCAAAAGAAAAAATAAAAGAAGAACCGTCATTGGATAAAAATTCTATTTCCATAAAAAAACCACAAATTTCTTCGAAAAAAGACGTCTATCGTGAATCAATTGAATAAAAAAAATTAGGGTTGAAAACTTACAACCCTTTTTTTATTTAATGAACCCAGTCCTCCTCTTCGGAAGGCTTTTTTTTCTCCTCTTCTTCTCCTTTCTTCGGTCCTCCGAACATCTCTATCGCTGTCATTACTTTAGCCATTATCTCCGGCAAAGAAATGCCTTCTCCTGTGCTTTCCCACTTAATCAATTTCAACTGGCCTTTGTCTGATGCTGTTATGTGTTTAAAAATCTCTGGCGCTACTTTTCGGGCTTCATCCTTCGGATAGCCGAAATTCTCTTCTAATGTCTTTGTTATTTCTCCAATTGCATCTCCGATTTCAATCCTTCTTGCTTCTGCTGTATGCTGACTTATGATTTTTTGCTGTCTCTGCTTATAAATTGTTTTCATAATATCCACTACTTCCTCACTCCAGCCGTAATCAGTGATTGTCAATTCTCTACCAGCCATTTTTAGTCCATAGTCGCTGAATGTTTTTGCCAACGTGCTCTTTACTGTGTCCCTAAGTCGATTACTGAAGCTATCTCCTATAATTTCTTTAAACTCTTCGAAAGTTTTTGTGGTTTCTGTGTCTTTTTCTTCTAAGGAACCTACTATATCTTCTACTCGTGTATTATACATTACTGTCCTTATAGTATCTTCTTCTGCCTCTTTTGTAGCTCCAATATAGTCCTCTACATCATAAACAGCTGCTTCTGGATTTTCGATTTTAAACCAGCCAGTGGGTTCAATCAAGACCGCTGATCCTCCGCCTTTAAAATTCATCGTTGGCTTTTCTGTGAATAACTTTATCTCAAATATCGCTTCAGTAAGCTCTGCTTCTCTTTTCGTAAGAAAAGGACAAAACCAGTGAATGCCTGCATAGTAAGTATCATAGAATTGTCCAAGCACTTGCATCACCCACATCTTTGGTCTCTTAATAACCCTGATTCCAAACAAGAAAAACACTGTCACAACTATCAACAGAGCCACTCCGCCTAACTGCAAAGAGGTATTCTTTATTCCAGTCCCAATAAGAGATAATGCTATCCCAATTGTCCCTAAAACTGCCACTCCTTTTTTTACTGCATTCATTAATTTCTGTATGTCCTCTGTAGTTAGTTCTTTCCTCTCTCCTTCCTTTTTCTTTTCTTTTTCTTCTCCCATTTTTTCCTTTTCACTCTCCTATTCTTTTGTTAATGTTATTTTGATAATATCACTTATTTTAGGATTTGTCAAGGTTTGCGGGAATAAAAAAATAGAGGGTAATAATAAAACCCTTATTTTTTGTTTTCTTTCTTTTTTTGTGATAGAATAGAGTAAGTGAAAAGTTAGAAGTTAAAAGTGAAAAATTAAAGTTGAAAATTAAAAGTTATGGAGAATCAAGAATTCAAGATAATGCTTATCAATAAATCTTATAACTTTTCTTTAGAAATGATGAATTTTATTGATACTTTTTCACAAAAAGATCTTTCTATTCAAATTTTGTCTAAACAGATTATTAGAAGTGCTACAAGCATAGGAGCTAATATTATTGAAGCACAAGCTGCTTCTTCTAAAAAAGATTTTACTAATTTTATGTCTTATGCTTTGAAATCAGCTAATGAAACCAGATATTGGCTTGGATTACTAAGAGACAGTAATAAAGTAGATAAAAATAAAGCAAATAAATTATTAAAAGAAGTTCAAGAACTTTCTAAAATTCTTGGTTCAACTATTCTATCTCTCAAAAACAGAAAATAACTTTTAACTTAAAACTTTGACTTTTAACTTTTCATTTTAAACTTTTAACTTATTAAATGCAGTTTACTGTTCCAAAATTTATTGAGCGTGAAGCGAAAATTGTCGGGCCGTTTACTTTTAAGCAGTTTATTTACGTCGGCATTGCCGGAGCCATTTCTTTTGTTCTTTATTTTACTATCCCTATTGCTCAATGTCTAATTGCTGCTACTATTCTTATAGGAAGCGCTTTGGCTTTAGCTTTTATAAAAATTGAAGGCCGATCTCTTCCTACTATTATAAAAGATTTTTTTGTTTTCTCCTCGTCTCCCAAATTATATATTTGGAAGAAAAAAGGATTATTGCCTAAATTCTTAAAAAAAGAATCCGCCTCCGCTGAAGCTATGGCGGGCAAGAAAAAAAAAGAAGCTTCTGGTTTGGTTGTCACAAGCAGCAAGCTCGGACAATTATCAAGCCAATTAGAAACTAAAACAAAATAAAAACTGACATTGTTGATTAATTCAACAATGTCACCCTGAGCAAAGCGAAGGGTCTCGTAGAATAAAGAGATTCTTCGCCTGTGGCTCAGAATGACAACAATTATTCAACGCTTTTAAACTATGGCTAAGTCATCTACGCAGGATTTTCTGCAAATTGAGCAAATTAGGGAAGGAGTTATTATATTGAAAAACAAATTATTAAGAGGCGTTCTTATGGTTTCTTCTTTGAATTTTGCTTTAAAATCTGATGATGAACAATCAGCTATTATCTACCAATTCCAAAACTTTTTGAATTCTCTGGATTTTTCCTGCCAAATTCTTGTTCAATCACGGCGCATTAATATCACTGGCTATATTGATAAATTAAAGAAATTAGAAAAAGAGCAAACAGACGAACTGCTCCAGATTCAAACATCCGGGTACAGGGAATTTATAGAAAGCTTGGTAAAAGCGGGAACAATAATGAATAAAAACTTTTTTATAATTGTGCCTTTCAGTTTGTCGGAAACAAAGCAAAATGAGAAGAAAGGAATTTTTAAAGCGCCGAAAATTCCTAAACTAACTGAGGAAGAATTTCAAAGGTCTAAAATCCAGCTCCAGCAAAGAATGGAATTTATAATTCTTGGCTTAAGAAGATGCGGTTTAAAAGCTATTCCTCTCACAACCCCTGAGATCATTGAGCTTTTTTGGGGTCTGCACCATCCAAACCAGGCAGAGGTCGGTTATTATCCGGAAATACCGCCGGAACTGCAAAAATAAGATGAAAATAAATTTTTTCAAAAAAAAGAAAAAGGAATTTCAAGAATTTACTAAGCCGGAAATTCTTAGAATAGGAGATATTATCTCTCCTTCATCTATTGAAATTAATTCTAATTATCTTAAACTGGGTGAAAAGTTAGCCAAGTCGTTTTTTGTTTTTTCTTATCCCAGATATTTAAGCACGGGCTGGTTCTCGCCGATTATTAATTTAGATACGCCAATGGATATCTCTTTTTTTATTCATCCTACTGCAACAGGAATGGTTTTAAAAAATCTAAGAAAAAAAGTAACTGAAATTCAGGCGGAAATTATGGAAAGAGAAGAAAAGGGACTGATACGCGATCCAGCCCTGGAAATCGCTTATCAAGACATTGAAGCATTAAGAGACCGTCTTCAAACAGCGCAGGAAAGAATGTTTAAATTCGGGCTTTATATCACTATTTATGGAGAAGATATAAAAGAATTGAGAAGCATTGAGACCGAATTTCGTTCTGTTTTAGAATCCCGGCTTATTTATATTAAACCAGCTCTATACCGCCAAAAACAAGGATTTATTTCTTCTTCTCCTTACGAATTAGATCAGCTTGGCATTCATACTTCAATGAACACTGGACCTTTGTCAAGTATTTTCCCTTTTATTTCTTTTGACCTGTCTTCAAATGAAGGAATTCTTTATGGAATAAACCAGCATAATAATTCTTTAATTCTTTTTGACCGCTTCAGTTTGGAAAACGCTAATTCTGTCATTTTCGGCAAATCCGGCTCTGGAAAATCGTTCGCAGTAAAGCTGGAAATTCTTCGGTCTTTAATGCTTGACATTGAATGTATAATTATTGACCCGGAAAATGAGTATAAAGCGCTTTCTGAAAGTGTTGGCGGTTCCTATATTGATGTTTCATTGTCTTCCCTAAATCACATTAATCCTTTTGAACTGCCTATACCCAGGGAAGATGAAAGGCCAGAAGATGTTCTCCGTTCAAATATTATAAACTTAGTGGGATTATTAAGAATTATGCTTGGAGGACTGACTCCAGAAGAAGATGCTATTATTGACCGGGCTTTGACTGAAACATACGCGGCAAAAGATATTACAACTAAAAGAGATCCTTCCACATGGAATGAAGATCCTCCTCTAATGGAAGACTTGGAATCTGTTTTAGAAACAATGGAAGGAACTGAATCTTTAGTAAAACGATTAAGAAAATTTACCAAAGGAACCTTTTCCGAGTTTTTTAACCAGCCGTCAAACATTTCAATGAATAATAAGCTTGTTGTTTTTGGGATTAGAGATATGGAAGAATCTCTCAAGCTAATGGCAATGTATATTATTATAAGGCATATCTGGAATACTGTTCGCTCTGAAATGAAAAAAAGGATATTGGTGGTAGACGAGGCCTGGTGGCTTATGCAGTCTGAAGACGGCGCCTCATTTTTGTTTGGAATCTGTAAAAAGGCAAGAAAATACTGGTTAGGAGTAACTACCATTACCCAGGATGTAGCTGATTTTATGAAATCTGAATACGGCAAACCAATTATTACTAATTCTTCTCTACAGCTTTTAATGAAGCAAAGCCCTGCTACTATTGATATAGTGCAGAAAACATTTAATTTAACAAAGGAAGAAAAATTTATGCTTTTAGAATCAGCAGTAGGCGAGGGATTGTTCTTTGCCGGCCAAAAACATGTAGCGATAAGAACTGTTGCTTCTTATGCTGAAGAACAAATTATTACCACTTCTCCTGAAGAAATAATGAAAATTAAAAAAGCGAAAGAGAAACTAAGCGAGTAATATGGATCTTTTTAGTCCAGAAGCAATCTTAATGCTCTTTTTGGCAGGATTATTGGATTTAATAGGAGTAATCTGTCTAATCTTAGACCTGGTTTTTGGAATTGGTGAAATCCTTTCTTATATCCCTGATGGAATCGGCATCTTGTTCTTCGGCTTTTGGACGTTTATGCGCTCTCTCACAAAAGGAAAAACAATGGAAGAAGCAAAAGAAGAAACATCTGAAAAAATCGCTGATATAAGAGAAACTGGAGAGAAAAGAAGAGAAGCTATAAGAAAAAGAAGAGAGGCCTTAAGGAAAAAGAGGGAGATGGCAAAGAAAGGAAAAAAACTTATGATGAAAAAAGGTGGTAAGACAGGGATTAGATTCGGTTTGGCTACTCTTGGCGAAATAATCCCATTTTTAGGAGCCGCTCCTTTTTGGAGTATTTTTGTTTTTTTGGAATTAAAAAATGATTAAAAAATACAAAAAAACAATATCGGCTTTATTGATTTTATCGGTTTTTTTGGTCTTATTGACACTCTCGGTATCTGCCCAAGAACTCACCTATCCTGAAATACCAGGAGCAGAAACCCCGACTGAAGAAACAAAACTGCCCGGATATATAAAATATATCTTTAATTTCGCCATAATACTGGGAGCGATTTTAGCTTTTGCAGCTTTGCTGTTCGGAGGAATCCGCTGGTTTCTCTCTGTTGGCTCTCCATCAGCAATAAGTGAAGCGAAATCATGGATGTTGGCTGGAATTATTGGAATGGTTCTCTTACTTTCTTCTTATTTAATTTTAACCACCATTAATCCGGAATTAGCCATTTTAAAACTTGAAGAATTAGAAGAATTTGAACCTGATGAACCGCCAGAATATACTCCTTCTGAAGTAGAAACAACATATTATCAAGAAATTCCTATCGGACTTTTAATTGAAAATATCCTGGCTAAAAATATTGACTGCTATGATTATAGCAAAGACCCTCCTGAAATATTATTAGATCATGACCGATTAGATTGTATAAAGATATTAGTAGAAACAATTAAGACAAAAAGTGAAAAACTTAAAAACTTAGCCGAAGAGTTGTTATTTCTTTATAAAAAGTGTAATTGTTTTTATTGTGAAAAAGGGGATTGTAATTGCACAAAGACAGAGGATGAAGATGGCGAAGAAAGCTGTGTTTGCGTCTCTAACTGTCATTGTAAAGGAGATCCTTGTCCAGACAGAGCAAGAATAATTGCTATAAAAAAAGAAATTGGAATCATAGTTGAAGAACTTAAAATATTATGGGAGAAATTAATAGTAATGAAAGATGAATTGCAGATAGATTTAAATTATCTAAAAGATGCTGAAGAATTAGCAAAATTTCCTTATGGACAAAGAATAAGTTTAGCTAAATATCACGAGAAAAAACCAAATGAAAAAATAGATAAAGTTCTATTTGAAAATTTTGATATTTCAGAATATTGTAGAACATTTAATTGTATCAGTCCTGATCCCGAAAATCCTGAAATCTGTCTTGAATATGGTTTAAATCCAGAAGGAAAGTTATGTAATACATATAATCTTGACGGCGAACCAGCAACTTTATATTTCCCTGAACAAGAATATGAATAGTAATAATATTAATAAAATTATTTCTTCTCTTTTGCTTTTATGCTTGCTTTTGTTATTCGCCATTTTACTCTATAATGAAAATAGAGAGGTTTTTGCTTGGGGAGAAAAAGAAAAATGCGTGGTTGATCCTGTTATAGAAGATGGATTTCCAGAAATGGAAAGGGGTAAAATTCCTATTGGCGAAGCCGCTGATGAAGCAGAATTACTTGCTCAAATGCTCATTGATGAAATGGAAATTATAATAGATGAACTACCAAAAGAAATAGAGGCTGGAACTATTTTAGCCAATCTTCCGGAAAAGTGCTGGTGTGCGACAGATTGCGAAAGCTATATGAAAGTTAATGAAGCAGCATGCACTTGTGAATGTGTCTGTTCTGGCAGCGCCTGCCCTCCCGACTTTATTGCGCTTATTGAACAACAAGTTAATATAATCAAAGCCGCTCATGCAGAAATCGTAAAAGCTGCTGAGAGAATTGTAAATTTAATATTAGCAGAAAACTTATTGCCCGATGACCCGAATAGATGGCAAATTTTAAATAAACTCCTTAATTCCAGAGTGAAATTAGAAGAATGTATTACTGGTTATAGAATACCCTTAAAGGAAGTAATGACTAAGATGAGGGTCTTGAGCTGCGAAATAGCTTTGGATAAAATATATTTGGGCGAACTTAATATTTTAGGTTATTTTGAAGATAAAATAACTCCTTTCCCTCATTGCTATCCTTATTATCCTTCTAAAACCGCTTCATATAAGAGATTTATAGAAGAAAACATCCAGCCAATCTGTGAAAAAAATAAAGACAGTTTGGAGTGCCGGGAAGCCGTCAGAGATTTTATGGATAATTACTTTTGTTGCGAAGGAGAGTAAGCACTAATTTTTAATTTTTAAATGACTAAAACTGGTCAAAAATTTATTTCCATCTTTTTTTTCGCTGCTTTACTAATTTTGTTTTGCAGTAGTTTTTCTGTTGTTGAAGGAGGTTTAGAAATTGGATATCCAACAGTGCCTGGCGCAGAAACACCAGGCGAAAAAACCAAACTGCCTGAATACATAAAATACATTTTTAATTTCTCCGTAATAATTGCTGGTATTTTAGCTTTTGCTGTGATAGTTTATGGAGGAATTGTCTATTTAATTTCAGCTGGTGACCCAACTAAAATTGGCGATGCTAAGTCCCGGATGTTCGGAGGAATAGCGGGTTTAGTGCTTTTGTTAATGACTTATCTAATTTTAACGACTATTAA
>JAGLYZ010000003.1 GCA_023131895.1 Candidatus Parcubacteria bacterium | reverse complement strand
ATGAAAGACCACCTTTATATCTCTCCTGCAGCACAGCCAATCTTGGTGATTGGAATAATAAAACGCAATCACTTAAAATTAAACATCCTTCAGAGGACTTGATTGGAAAAGCGGTTTTATTTACTTATCAAGAATTTAAAGGAAGATGCGGATTAGCTTCTTGTAGCGAGCCAGCAGATTTTTTAATAGAAAACTTAAACGAACGAGCTAAATGTTATGGGATAGAAAGCGAATTTGTATATTATCCAAGAATCGGAAACGAAACACTTTCTTCTATACATTACTTTCATACTGACTATTCCAAAGAAGCATCTGGTAGTGTAGTTTTTTATGATTCAATTGATTGCAAAGGAGATAAATGGGAAGTTCCACTTACACCCTCCGGAGTACTTAGAATGTCACTTGATAGTCCTGCTTACGTTTCTTGGGACGGACGCATCATATCTTTTGAAATCAACGGACCCTATGTGGTTATTTTAACTAATTCGTATTTAAAAGAAACCTATCCTTTGAATGATGATGTAAGATGCCAGCTTTTTAAAATTGAAAAACCAGATATCACAAGATGTATACCAACTATAAGAGGAAGCTATATTTATGACCCGGAACCAGATGGAGATAAAGTCCGTTCAGTGACAATAGTGCCTGCAGAATAAATCCTCAAAAAAGGTTTTAAAGCAAAAAACCGCTTCTTAGCGGTTTTTTTTGGTATTGCTTAACCAGGTTAAGCAATTATGGGCGTGGTTTTATAACCACTCTTCTTTCCGGCTCTTGGCCAATGCTTTCTGAAACAATATTTTCTTTATCAGCTAATTCCAAATGGATAATTCGCCTTTCAAATCCAGACATTGGAGCTAAAACTCTTTCTTTTTTAGACAAAGCTACTTCATCAGCCACTGAACGAGCCATTTCTTTTAAATACTCTGTTTTTCTCTTTTTATAATCGTTAATGTCAATATTAACATAGAATTGCTCTTCTATTACTCTTCTTAATATTATTTTCAATAGATGCTGGATTTCAGCCAAAGTGCGCCCGTTTTCGCCAATTAAAACCTGCGGCTCTTCCATTGTTAAATCAATAGAAACAGATTCCTCGTCAGGCAAGGATTTTACTTCAATTTCTGGTTCAAAACACATTTTTTTAAAAAACTCTTGTGTGATTTTTTTAATTTTATTTAAATTCTCCTGACTAACCATAGTTTTAATTATCCAGAGACCCGGTCTCGGTTTTTTTTAATGTGAAATATTGCTGGACAATGCTAAACAAAGTGAACACTATTAAATATAAAGCTAAAACTGAAGGCAGCGCCCAAAGGATTAAAACAATAAATACAGGAAAGAAATAAAGCATTTGCTTCTGCATCATATTTGAAAACTGCGCCATTGTGTCCTTAGAACCATGTTTAATCTTGCCCGGCTTTGGAATAATCATTTTTGTCTGGAAAAACTGCAAGACGCCAACTAAAATAGCAAACGGCCAAAATGCTTCTGTAAGCTCTACCATCCCTAAAAAAGAAGTATTAATATGATTAGAAAAATGCACAAAAGAATATAACCCCTGAAGTCCGTTAGAGTCAAATGTCCAAAATACTCTATAAAGAGCAATAATAATAGGAAGCTGAATTAATAATGGCAGACAACCTGAAAGGGGATTAACTTTTTCCCTTTGGTAAAGCTCCATCATTGCTTTAGCTTGTTTTTCTTTATCGTTTTTAAATTTGTCTTGGATCTCCTTCATTTTCGGCTGTAATCCAGAAAGTTCTTTTTGCGCTTTAATCCCTTTAGCGCTCAAAGGATATATTACTAATCTTATTAAAATAGTTAGGACAATCACAGCAATGCCAAAGTCATGGCCTGGAATATACTTATATAATAAAACTAAACCATTAAATAATGGCTGTTGAAGAACTGTATAGAAAAATGAAGTAAATAATTCAAACATAAGTCATTTTAACATTTTAGCATTTAAACATTTTAACATTTCTGATTTTATCTTTTGTTAGAATGTTAATATGTTACGGCATATCTATTCCGCCTCTATTCCAGGGATGGCATCTTGAAATTCTTTTTATTCCTAAAAACAACCCTTTAAGTATACCATATTTTTGAACAGCTAAATAACAATATTCTGAACAGCTGGGATAAAAACGGCAATGCTTTCCTAATCCAGGAGAAATAAATCCCTGATAAAATTTTATAATTCTAAGAATTAATCTTTTAAACAATTTATTCTATAACACATATACCACGGCCGTGCTATATGTGTTATATATTTGGATTAGGAATTTAAAATTTTTGCTTTTTTTAAAATTTCTTCAACTTCTTGCTTTATATTCTTAAAGCCTTGTTTTTCTATTCCGCTATTAGTTAAAAATACAATATCTAAATCCTTTTTCATCCTGTTTATTTTTCTCTTTAATATCTCCCTCAACTGCCTTTTCACTTTATTGCGAACTACCGCCTTATTTGAAATTTTCTTACTAACAATAATGCCAAATCTATTAAATCCTAAATCATTATTTAAAACTTTTAAAAATAAAAAGCCCTGCTTATACCCTTTGCCTTTTTTAAAAACTCTGTCAAAATCTTTTTTATTCCTTAAACGATTTTTTTGGCTAAACATATATTAAACACTAAGTTTCTTCCTGCCCTTTTTCCTTCTTCTATTAATAACTTTTTTCCCGCCCTTGGTTCTTTTTCTAATTAAAAACCCATGTGTTTTCTTTCTTTTTCTTTTTTTAGGATTGTATGTAATGCTCATAATAACATTTTGATATAATAACATTTTAACATTATCATATTTAAAAATAAAAAACAACACATAGTTATGTGTTATGTTCTTTCCCACACTTTTTCCACAGATTATCAACAAGTTTTTACTGTGTTTTGACTTTTTAATTTATTTAAAGTCAATTTGTCTTTATTCGCCAATATGATATGATGGAATAAGTTAAAAGTAGAAAGTTAAAAGTTCAAAGTCAAAGTTTTAAGTTAAAAGTTAATTTTTAATTTTTCACTTTTAATTTTAAACTTGACTGAACGAAGTGAAGGAACGTGACTAAAGAAGAACTCTGGCAGGCAATACTTGCCCAAATTCAGTTTAATACTTCTCCAGCTAATTTCGCTACATGGTTTAAAAACACAAAAATTCTTTTGAAAAAAGAAGGCAGACTCATAGTTTCTGTCCCTAATCACTTTTCTAAAGAATGGTTGGAAAATAAATATAGTAAAACTATTTTAAAAATCGCCCACAGCTTAAACGAAGAAGTAAAAGAAGTAACATACGAGGTTCCCAGAGCTGGATTGAAAATAAAAAAAGAGTCATCTAATATTATAGACTCATATACAAATGAAGAACAGCTTCAATTCCAAGAATTCAAAGTTGATAAAATTACCAATTTAAACCCACGTTATTTGTTTGAGAACTTTGTAGTAGGAGCTTTTAATGAACTCTCCCACGCCGCAGCTTTGGCTGTTTCTAAAAGCCCTGGATTAGCTTATAATCCTTTATTTATCTATGGCGGAGTAGGATTGGGGAAAACCCATCTCATACAAGCTATTGGGAACAAAATAAAAAAAGATTTCCAAGACAAGAAAATAAGATACATCACTGGCGAAAAATTCATTTCCGGCGTTGTTTCCTCAATCAAAAACCATAGTATTGAAGAATTTAAAAACAACCATAGAAAAATTGATGTTTTAATTATTGACGATATCCAATTTTTAGCTGGAAAAGAAAAAACTCAAGAAGAATTTTTCCATATTTTTAATACTCTATATGAAAATAGCAAACAGATTGTTCTTTCTTCAGACCGCCCGCCGAAAGCTATTTCCAATTTAGAAGAACGTCTGCGCTCCCGCTTTGAAGGAGGAATGATTGCTGATATTAGTTTTCCTGATTATGAAACAAGAATGGCTATTTTAAAAGTTAAATCCCAGGAAAAAGGAATAAACCTTTCTGATGATGTATTAGAGTATATTAGTTCCAATATTAAAGAAAATATTAGGGAGTTAGAGGGCGGCCTGAATAGATTAATCGCTTATCAAAAACTAAATAATGAAACACCGGATCTTGAAGTGGCAAAAACACTTTTAAAAAACATTATCTCTGCTCCAGCAAGAATAATAAGCCCTAAAAAAATCATCCAGACAGTGGCTGAATTCTACGACTTAAAAGAGAAGGAGATTATCGCTGCTTCAAGAAAAAAAGAAATTGTTGTTCCTCGTCAAGTAGCAATGTATATTTTAAGGGAATCACTTAATTATTCTTTTCCTTTTATCGGAAAGAAATTCGGCGGCAAAGACCATACTACCGCTATTCACGCTTTTGTAAAAATTTCTAAAGAAGTAAAAGAAAATGAAAAACTTTTTGAAGAAATTAATTTAATAAAACAAAGGATATATTCTGTTTAGAAAAAGTGGAGAAAAGGTGAAGAAAAACTTAGGCATAAAAAAAGAAAAATAAATTATTTTTAATAAACAACTTTTACACAATCTATTTATTAAGGAGTTGAATTAAAAATAAAATTATACACAGATACAATAATAACAAATTTATTTAATTAACTAATATTAATAATATGAAAATAGTAATTTTAAAAGAAAATTTAAAAAAAGGATTAGATATTGTAGAAAAAATAACTGGTAAAAATCTTACTCTTCCCATTTTAAATAATGTTTTAATTTCAACTGAAGGCAATCTTCTAAATCTTATTACAACTGACCTTGAAGTAGGAATAAAATACTGGGTTTTAGCTAAAGTAGAGAAACAAGGGAAAATAACTATTCCAGCCAGGTTTTTGTCTAATTTTATTAATTTTCTTCCTAATGAGAAAATAATATTAGATGTAAAAAATAATATTTTACATATTGAGTGTAAAAATCAAAAAGCGCAAATTAAAGGACAGAAAACAGAAGAGTTTCCAATTATTCCTAAAATTGATAATGAAAAATTTTTAGAAATTAATATTAATCCTTTTTATGAAGGAATTTCTCAAGTAATTGCCTTCACAAGCCCTAGCCAAACCAGAGCGGAATTATCTGGAATATATTTTAATTTTAAAAAAAACCAATTAAAAATAACAAGCACTGATAGTTTTAGACTGGCTGAAAAAACACTTTATTTTAAAAATAAAATAGACAGCGATTTAATTCCTGAGCAAGGATATTCTTTTATTCTTCCGTTAAAAACAAGTAGAGAGCTTCTTAATGTTTTTTCCGAAAAAGACAGTGATGCTGTTAAAAAAATGGATTCTAAAAAGATTAGAATTTATTTCTCCTCTAATCAAGTCCTGTTTGAGATATTGTTTCCAGAAATTACTAAACCGCAAATTCAACTTATTTCCCGCTTGATTGAAGGCGACTATCCAGATTATCAGGAGATTATTCCTAAAAAATATGAAACACGGGCTATTTTAGATAAAAATGAATTTTTAAATAAAATAAAAACAGCTTCTCTTTTTAGCGGCAAGGTTAATGAGGTTAAGTTAAAGGCAGTGCCTGAAAAGAAGCAGATAGAAATTTCTTCTCAAAGCACAGAGCTTGGTGAAAATAAATCGATTCTTCCATGTAATATAACAGGCAAGGAAATAAAAGTTTCTTTTAATTGGAAATTCTTAATTGAAGGATTAGCTAATATAAAAAGCTCAGAAGTTGTTTTTGATATAAATAAAGAAGACGGTCCTTCTGTTTTAAAACCAGTAGGCGATGAAAGTTATCTTTATGTAATAATGCCGATTAAGGCGACATAAATTCTTCTTTGGGGAATTTTTTAAGAGCTTCTGACATAAATGCTTTCCAAATAGGCGCAGACAGGGTAATACCTGGTTTTTTACTTGTTGGAGAATTATTATTGTTTCCTGCCCAAACGCCGCATACAATTGAGGGGCTGTAGCCGATTGTCCAAGCATCTTTATATTCCTGAGTAGTTCCTGTCTTAGCAGCTGTATCAAAATCTTTAATATATAGAGATGAATTATATCCAAAAAGAGGCGCTCTTGCTTCATTATCTGAAAGAATATCGTTGAGCAGGCGAGTTTCTTGAATTCCTAAAACCCTTTGAGGGTTTTTTTTGTTTTCTTTTATTATATTGCCTTGCGCGTCTTCAATTTTTAAAATAGTTACTGGCGGCACCTTTAAACCCTCGGTTGCAAAAACGCCATAGGCAGAGGTCATTTCCAGTAATCTTACTTCCCAGCCGCCCAAAACAATGGCTGGTCCATAAGGAGGTCTTAAAGTAGTAAGCCCTAATTTTTGAGCTGTCTCAACGCTGTTCTTAATGCTTTCCTGTACTGTAGGGCCGCAAAAATTGACTAAAACTTTTACTGCTGGCACATTAATTGATTGAGCTAATGCTTCTCTTAAGGTTACTTCTCCCCTGAATTTATTATCATAGTTTTGAGGAACATATTCTTTATCTCCCCAAAGGCCAAAGTTTGTTTTTTCGTCTATCACCGTAGTTTCATCGTCATAGCCGTTTTGAAAAGCAGTAACATAAACAAACGGCTTAAAAGCAGAGCCTGGCTGCCTTCCAATGCCGTAAATAGGAATGTTTACCTTTGGTTCAAATAAACAATCTTTTCCTGAAGTACATCCTTCTGGATAGGATCCAGCGAAATAATCTTTTGAACCGACCATTGCCAAAACCTCGCCGTTTTTCGGATTTAAGGCAACCAATGCCGCGTTATGCGCTTGGTAATTTTCATTAATTTTTACTCTCTCCTCCACTGATTTTTCTGCTAATTGCTGAAGATCCCAATCCAGAGAGGTATAGACCTTTAATCCGTTTTCTTTTAAAAATTCGCTTCCGTATTGTTTTTCTAATTTGCTTTTAATATAGATAGTGAAATGAGGCGCTTTTATTTCCACAGCCTTAGACGCAAAAATTATTTCTTTTCTCTTTGCTTCTTCTGCTTGTTTTTTAGATATATATCCTTGCTCTGCCATTGCGTCTAAGACATAGTCTTTTCTTCCCAGTAGACGGTCTTTGTTTTTCCCATAAGGAGAAAGCCTGCTTGGCCCGCAGATAAGCGAAGCCAGTATAGCAGATTCTTCCAGAAAAAGGTCTTGAACTGGTTTTTTGAAATATGTCTGGCTTGCCGCTTCTACTCCATAAGCGTTGGAGCCGAAGGGCACTTGGTTTAAATACCATTCCATTATTTCATTTTTGGTATATTTTCTTTCCAGCTCTATTGTTAGAATAATCTCTCTTATTTTTCTTTCAGCTGTTTTACTTAGGGTTAAAAAACTAGATCTAATTAATTGCTGTGTAATAGTAGAACCGCCCTGCGCAGGCTTTTTTAATTTAAGATTTGTCAGGACAGCCCTTGTAACGCCTTTATAATCAATTCCATGGTGTTTATAAAAAGATCTATCTTCTGCTGTGATGATTGCTTGTATCAATTGCTCTGGCACTGTTTCTATGGAGACTATGGTTCTTTTTTCTTCTCCATAGATATTATATAAAAGAACTTCGCCAGTCCGATCGTATATTTTTGTTGATTCAATGAAGACCTTTTCCATAAAGTTTTCCGGCCTGGGTAGATCTTTGGCATAATAAAAGAACAAAGAACAAAGAACAAAGAACAAAAAGCCAAAACAAAAGACTAAAAATTTTGCCAATTTTTTAATCTGTCTTATCTTTTTATTTTCTCCAAATATTTTTCGATGATATACTCTTTTTGCCATAGACTTTCTACCATTAACTTTAGTAGATTTTATCCTATTTGGCAAATTTAAATACTTTTGCTATCATAAAAGTATGAAAATAGATACCAATCCTGAAAAAATTGAAGAGGTGTTGACTCGAGGAGTAGAAGAAATGATTATAAAGAAAGATTTAGAAAAGAAACTGCTTTCCGGAAAAAGATTAAGAATAAAATTTGGAGTTGACCCTTCAAGACCTGATATTCATTTAGGTCATACTGTTCCCTTAAAAAAACTCCAAGAATTTCAAAAACTGGGGCATCAAATCGTTTTTATTATTGGTGATTTTACTGGTAGAATCGGCGACCCTTCAGGCAAATCAAAAACTCGGCCTCAACTTTCAAATAAACAAGTCAATGAGAATGCTAAAACCTACCTTGAACAGGTGAGAAAGGTGATTGATACAAAAAAAATAGAAATTAAAAGAAACAGTGAGTGGTACGATAAGATGGCCCCAGACGATTTTATAAAACTATTCAGTAAAATTACTTTAGCTCGAATTTTAGAAAGAGATGATTTTGAAAAGAGAATGAAAGGAAAAATTGATATTTATCCCCATGAAATAATTTACCCGATTTTACAAGGATATGATTCCATAGTTATAAAGTCAGACCTTGAAATAGGGGGGACCGACCAAACCTTTAATATGTTGATGGGCAGAAAGCTTCAGAAAAGATTTAATCAACCTCAACAGGATGTGATGACTACTTCGCTTCTGGTTGGATTAGACGGCAAAGACAAAATGAGTAAAAGTTTAGATAATTATATTGGGATTACTGAACCTCCGACAGAGCAGTATGGAAAGACAATGTCTGTCCCTGATAATTTAATTCTTCATTATTTTGAATTAGCCACAGATATTCCATTAGAAAAGATTACTCAGGTAAAAAAAGATTTAAAATTAAAAAAAATAAACCCCAAGGATTTAAAACAAAGATTGGCTCGGGAAATTGTTGCTCTCTATTATAGTAAAAAAGCGGCAGGAAAGGCTGAAAAGGAATTTAACAGGGTTTTTAAAGAAAAAAAACTGCCGTCTAAAATCCCTGCAATCAAGTTGAAGGCTGGCGATTGGGATATTTTGGACTTGTTGAAGGAAATAAAAATAGCTTCCTCAAAGTCAGAAGCTAAAAGATTGGTCTTGCAAAAGGGAGTTAAAATAGATAATAAAATTCAAAATGACTGGCAGGCAAAGATTAAAATAAAAAAAGGCATAATAATTCAAGTCGGGAAAAGAAGATTTATTAAGATAATTTAAAAATCCCGCAGAGGCGGGATTTTTAAATTACACAACTGGAGTTTCTTCTGGTTTTTCTTCAGAACCTTCTTCAGTAGTTTTTTCAGTTTCTGGGACTTCCTTAGGTGCTCCTTCGGTTTCAGGAGTTCCTTCGGTTTCAGGAGTTCCTTCAGCTTCTTCTTTAGGAGTTTCTTCTCCAGTAGCTTCTTCTCCTTCCAACTGATTAGTTGTTTCTCCTTCTACAGGAGCGTCAGTGGCAGGAGTTTCAGGAGCGTCAGTTGTTTCTTCTTCTCCTTCACTAGTAAATTCGTAAATCATAATTTTTTAAAGAATATCACTCTCTTCACAGTAAATAAAAAAAGAGTGATTTTTAATTTCTACTCTATTATCATCGACCTTTCCAAGCTATATCTCCATTATATGTGTTTTTAAAAACTTGTCAAGGCTTTTTATCATAAATTAGTATAACAAACTGCTGTTGCCAAGGCATCAGCAGCATCATCTGGCTTTGGCAGTTCTTTTAGATTAAGAATAACCTTTATCATTTTTTGAATTTGCTGTTTGTCTGCTTTTCCATAACCTGTTATTGCCATTTTTATTTGAAGAGGAGTAAATTCGTAAATAGGGATTTTTTTCTTAGCAGCTGTAAACAATATTACTCCTTTTGCCTGGCTCACGGGAAAAGCGGTTTTTAAATTCTTAAAAAAATATATATTTTCTACTGCCATTACTTTTGGATTGTATTGTTTAATTATTTTATTAAGTTCTGTATTTATTTTTTTAAGCCTTTCTCCGTCGCTAAATCCTGGTTTAGTGCTGATGCATCCATATCCAAGACACCTTAAGATTTTTGATTTTTGAGTTTTTTTTATTATGCCGTACCCAGTAGTAGCAATACCAGGATCTATACCTATAATAATCATAGTTATGTTTTAAGATTAGAATAAATTTCTTGAACCGCTTCGTTTTCGTCTAACAGTTCAAATAATTTTTCTGTTTTTTGTTTATCTTTTTCTTCTAATTTAATTTCCTCTTTTGCTACCCAGTCCAATGACGCAGATTCAATTTCAATGTTTTGCGCTTCAATATTTTTTTTAACTTTTTCTAAATCCTCTGGCTTTGTATAAATATCTAAAAGAGAATTATGCCAGTAAATATCATCTGCTCCTGCCTCTATTACTTTTAGCTCTAAATCTTCTTTGTTCATTGTTTTCTGCTCATTGTTTACTGTGATAGCTCCTTTCCTCTCAAACATCCATTTAACTGAGCCTTCTCCAGCCAGCTTGCCGTTTGCCTGATTTAAAATTTGTCTAATCTCTCCCAACGACCTGTTTTTATTATCAGTAATTGCTTCAATAATAATAGCTATTCCAGAGGGTCCGTATGCTTCATAAATTACTTCTTCCAGTTTTTCTTCTTCTAATTCTCCAGTTCCTCTTTTTATCGCTCTTTCTATATTATCTTTTGGCATATTCACTGACTTAGCTTTTTCAACAACTAAGCGCAAGCCAGAGTTGGTTTCCGGGTCGTTTCCTTTTTCTCTAACAGCAATCAGAATCTGCCTGGCTATTTTAGAGAAAATTTTACCGCGTTTGGCGTCAGTAATGGCTTTTTTATGCTTTATTGAACTAAAATGCGAATGTCCGCTCATGTTTTCATCTTACTAAATTTTTAATTACTTTTCAAATTCTTTTTTAAAATTAAAATAATAACAGCTGAATAAAAAGAAATTATTAAAGCGATTACAATAGCCATTCTACGAGAACTGTTCTCGTAGAATCCTTTAAATCCTTGGCTGATGCTTGCTTCGATAGAGTCGTCTGACAGAGATCCGCTCTCTGTGGCTCTTTCACTTAACAGAGATCGGGTCTCTGTATATTTTTCTTTTAGAGATGACAGGACATTAATAGATCCTGGTGTTAAATTTTCTGACCATTGCCAGTTAAATTCAAATTTGTTATATGACTGTCCCAAAATCGCTTTTTCAAAACTTACTTCGTCAACAATTTCTTTATTAGGATTAAAAATTTTTAATCCATCACTATTATTGTTTAGGGTAATTTTTGTTTCAGGACGCTCTAAAACCAAAAACCCTTTTCCTGAAATTTTTGTTCCTATTGGGAAAATATATTCTTTAACTTTACCAATAGTGTCAGAAATTTTCCATTTTGAAATATCTACATCAAAATTATTTTTATTAAAAATCTCTATCCATTCATTTTCCGCATCCGGACCTTCGGGCGAGGGGAGTACTTCATTAATAACTATCCCAGAAGGATAATTATTTCGAGGCGGAACATCCATAAGATGTTTGGCCTCGTTATCATCCTCGTAATTAGCTTCTTCGTCATCGGACTTACCATCGCTATTTTCTCTTCTTGGCGTTCCACCTGGCTCTTGGCTTGTCTGCCAATTGCTATTTTTCCTTTCCATAGTTTGTTTGGATTGATTGTCTCCAGCAAACCATGCTTCATGACAATCTAATTTATCAATTAGATTGTCATTACTGTCAAAGAGCTCTAAAATTTCTCCTTTATTATTTAAAGCCCCTTTATAAATTATATCAGCAGAAACTTCATTTACACTGTCATCGTCAGTTCTTTCTAAAAGATAAAAGCCTTTAGATAAAATAAAACCAGATAATTTAATTTCTGGGCTTTTGTCATTAGCTTTTAATATCCATTCATCAAGATTTACATTAGTGTAGCTATTATTATACAATTCAATCCATTCATCGTTATGAGAGTTTTTAGTACCCATCCATGCAATTTCGTTAATAACTACTGAATTTTCAACAGCCAAAATAAAATCGGTTTGAAAACCGATTAGTGCTATAATTATTAACAAAAAAAATTTTAAAGTTTTTTCCATTTTGCTGTAAAAAAAACTGTTTAAAAACTGTTTAAAAGCAGTGCAAAGATTGTTTAAATTCTGTTTAAAGCAGATTCTGTTCTCTCTTATATTTTATCCCAAGATGTTTATAAGCATTCAAAGTAGCCATTCTTCCCTTAGGAGTTCTTTCTATAAATCCTAATTGCATTAAGTATGGCTCGTAGATGTCTAAAATAGTGTCTTCTTCTTCAGAAGTAGCAGCTGACAGGGTTTTTAATCCTACTGGACCTCCTTCAAATTTTTTAATAATTGTTTGAATAATTTTTCTATCGCCTGGCTCTAATCCAAGCTCATCAATTTCTAAAAACTTCATAGCTGATTTAGTGATTTTTTCATCAATAATTCCATCGCCTTCTACCTGGGCGAAATCTCTAATTCTTTTCAGCAAGCGGTTGGCTACCCTAGGAGTATAACGCGAGCATTTAGCGATTATTGTAACTGCTTTTGGCTCTATCGCTATGTTTAGAATTTTACTGGAGTGCTCAACAATTTTCTCAATATCTTTGGAGTCATAAAAATCAATTTGGAAAATAGCGCCAAAACGGTTTCTTAGAGGCGATGATAAAAGAGCTAAACGGGTTGTTGCCCCTATTAAAGTAAAGCTGGGCAGCTTCATTTCCATTGTTCTTGCCATTGGGCCTTTTCCCAAGATAAGATTCAGTTTAAAATCCTCCATTGCCGGGTAAAATATTTCTTCGCAGACCTTGTTTAAACGGTGGATTTCATCAATGAAAAGAACATCACCATCTTCAAGATTGGTTAGAATAGAAGCTAAATCGCCAGCTTTTTCAATGGCTGGGCCAGAGGTAGTTTTAATATCAGCTTCCATTTCTTTAGCAATGAGATGGGAAATTGTGCTTTTTCCAAGTCCAGGGCTTCCGTAGAAAAGCAAGTGGTCAGGAGCTTCCTTTCTTTGCTTGGCTGCTTGAATAATTATTCTTAGATTTTTCTTTAATTTTTCCTGGCCGATATATTCTTCCCAGTTTTTTGGCCGTAAAGCATTATCTAAAATTTCGTCATCTTTGCAGGATTTATCTTTTTTTAGAATACAATTGTTTTTTTTAGATATAATCATATGTAGGGGTTGACAAATTCATATTATTTATTATAATTAAAGCTAAAGATAGCCCAGAGCCGGGGATATAGGAATTTCTTTCAGTTAATGGATAATTCAGGTAATGCTGGCTTATTCCTCAAAGAGATTCTGAACTTTAAGTTCTCAAGCTAAAGTCCTGTCCCCGGCTCCGGGCTATTCGCCAGCCACTCTTTCTATTTCTTCTATAGTGGTTTCTTTATTTAAAACTTTTAGAAAACCATCCTGCTTCATTGTTGCCATTCCTTTTTTAAATGCTGCCTTCCTTAAAGCAGAGATTGAAGGGTTTTCTAAAATAAAGTTTTCCATTACATCATCAATTAAAATTGCTTCAAAAATTCCAGTTCTTCCTTTGTATCCTGTATTATTGCAATCCTTGCATCCATTTGGCTTTAGAATTTTTAAATCACTATCAATTTTATAACTAATTTCTTTAGAAAGGCTCTTTAACCCGTTTTTTAATTTTTCAACTTCCAGTATTGACGCTTTCTCTAATTTAGCGCATTTCTTGCATATTTTTCTTACTAATCTTTGCGCAATAATCATATTCACTGCTGGTCCGATATTTACCGGCTTGGCGCCTAAATTTATTAAACGGGCAATAGTTCCGGCAGCATCATTTGTGTGCAAGGTAGTCAAAACTAAATGGCCGGTGAGAGCGGACTGAATGGCAATTTTAGCTGTTTCTGTATCCCTGATCTCTCCAACAAGAATTGCGTCTGGGTCTTGTCTCATAATAGAACGAAGTCCATTGGAAAAATCATATCCTTTTTCCGGCTCTACTTGGGTTTGTGAGATGCCTTTGAGGTGGTATTCAATAGGATCTTCAATCGTTATAACTTTAGCTTCCGGGCTTTTAATTCTTTTAAGAAAAGCGTAAAGTGTGGTTGTTTTTCCAGAGCCGGTCGGACCGGTTACAATAATCATTCCATTCGGCTTTTTTATTTCTTTTAAAAAGAGTTCAAGCAGGTCTTTTCTTAATCCTAATCCTTCAACCTCAATTAATGATTTAGGATTTAGAATTCTTAAAACAATTGACTCTCCGTATTCAGACGGCAGGGAAGAGACCCTAATTTCTATAGTTTCCTGTTTTGAAATAATAGAAAACCTGCCGTCTTGCGGACGGTCAGAAACGTTAAGCTTCAGAGCGCTTAAAAGTTTGATTCTAGAGAGAAGAGATTCAAATATTTTTTTATCTAAAGAGATAATCTCTTGGAGCATTCCGTCAATTCTTATTCTGATTTTTATTTCTTTTTTCCTTGGTTCAATATGAATATCTGAAGCATTTAAATTAATTGCGCCTATTAAAATATTTTCTAAAACTTCAGTTATGTTTTCTTCTAAAACTGATTCAATGTTTTTTTTGAAACCAGAAAGATTTTTTACTTTCTTTTCTATATTAGAAATGGTCTGAGGTGATATAATAATTTGACCAGTTATTTTTTTATTCATATTATAGAGATAAGTAAATATTATTACAACTTAACTTAAATAAACAATCTAGTCAATGTGGAAAAAAATATACCAAACCAACAGTGCTGGAGAAACTAGAAAACTGGGAGGAATGCTGGCCCGAAAAACCTCAAGAGGAATTATTGCTCTGGAGGGAAATTTGGGTTCAGGCAAAACAACTTTTATCCAGGGCTTTGCCAAAGGCCTTGGTATTAAGGAAAAAATCACAAGCCCGACATTTGTAATTTTAAAAAATTTTAAAAATTTCTATCATATTGATTGTTACCGCATTCAGACGCCAGAAGAAATTTTAAGTATCGGATTTAAAGAAATTATTTCTAATCCGAACAATATTGTTGCTATAGAATGGCCGGAAAAAATCAAAAAAATCCTGCCAAAAAATATCATAAAAATAAAATTCAAATTTATTGACAAAAACACGAGAAAAATAATCATTAGCTAAGATAATCCTAGTTAATTATCCCGCACCACCTTTTATTAAAAGTGGTGCGGGATTTTGATATCCGATATTTATCCACAGTTTTAAATTTGACAGTAACTTTAATTATGAGAAAATAAAGCAATATGAATGAGGATTATATCTCTCTTACAGAAGCGATCCGATACTGCGATTATTCACAGGAGTATTTGTCATTGAGAGCCAGGCAGGGAAAGCTAAAAGCAGTTAAATTTGACAGGAATTGGGTAACAAAGAAAGAATGGCTGGATGAATATTTAAAAACTAATTCCAGAAAAAATAATAAAGAAAAAAGAGTAATTTTCCAAAAAGCATTGGATAAAAAGATATCTCTGCCAAGACTCCGATATGCTTTAGAATATATAATAGCAGGAGTTTTGGTTTTTTGTTTGCTTACAACAGGGGTTGTTTTTGATTTTAATAAAGACATTTTTTGGTCAATAAAAGACACTTTAATAAAAACTGGCACAGAACTATCTATTACAGCTTCCGATACTATGTTCGGTGTTGTGAAAGCATCCATATCAATTCCTAAATTTTCTATTCCTATAAATATAACAGCAAAAAAACAACAGATATCCTTGTTTTTTTCAGGACTGCATCCGATACAGGATTTCAAAGACACTATAAATTTTGTTGCTAAAAACAGTTCTAAAGGAATATCGTTTATCTCTCAAAAAACAGATGATTTCTTAAACACATTAACAATAATAATAGGCGGTTCTATAGTAAATTCAAAACCATTTCTCAATCAAGCTTTAATACAGATAAATAACTCAGTATATGAATGGAGAAAAGGAGTAATAGCGAGGTCAGATGAATTAGAAGCAGAAACAAAAAGCTACTTTTATAATTTAGGAGCAAGTATTTTACTAACAAGTAAAAATACTCATTCTTTTTTAGCTGAAGCAGGTGCTGATGCAGAAGATAGCCTTACATATGTATTTAGTGTTTTTCAGAGATTTACGCAGTGGTATAAAGAGCAAGCCATTGTTGTAGGTCAGAAAATAGTTAATACTGGTATTATTTTTAGGCAGGATTATCAAAACGCAAACGACTTTATTGAAAATAGGATTTTTCTGGCTTGGTAAACAGTAAAAACTTCAGCTTCTTTTGCTAAAAATTATATTTTAACCCATTTTTATAATTTTCATCAATTTGATGTTAATTTTCAATTTCTAATTTTCAATTAAATATTAGATACAAATTATGGAAGAAGGGATTATCTTAAAAGATGACAAAGCATATCCAAGGCCATTAAAGGAAATCAGCGATGCGCCGAAGCAGTTGTATTATAAGGGAAAATGGAATTCAGAGATTTTTGAAAATTGTTTGGCAGTTGTGGGCTCTCGGAGAATGACAGTTTATGGAAGGCAGGTTGTGGAAAGATTTATTACAGAAATTGCTATGGCTGGCATTACGATTGTTTCAGGGTTTATGTATGGAATAGATGCTGGAGCGCATAGGGCTGCTTTAAGGGCAGGCGGACGGACAATTGCAGTAATGCCATGCGGAATAGATATAATCAGCCCGGAATACCAGAAAGATTTGTACTTTGAGATTTTAAATAATAACGGCTTAATTGTTTCTGAATTTGAAAAAGATTTAGCTCCAGCTCTTTGGACATATCCAAAAAGAAACAGAATTGTGGCTGGTTTGTCGCAAGCTTGTTTGGTGGTTGAGGCAGGAGAAAAAAGCGGTTCTTTAATTACTGCTAGGCTTGCTAATAAATATAAAAGAAAGCTTTTTGCTGTTCCTGGACCAGTAACAAGCGAGAATTCAAAAGGAACTTTGCAGTTGATTAAGGAAGGCGCTCAAATGGCTATTTCAGCGAAAGATGTTTTACGTTATTATATTAGAGAGCATGATATGGCTGTTCATTCCGTTCTCCCTACTCGGCCTTCGGCCTCGCCGCACCCTAACCCCTCCATTCACAGCCATAATCCTGCTCTCCTAGAAAGAAATTTAGAGAGAAAAATCATTGAAAATCTTCAAAGAGAGCCATTGGGGATAGATATTCTTTCACGAAATTTAAAAGTCCCAATCGCCAAGCTCGGAACTGTTCTTTCTTTAATGCAAATACATGGCATAATTTCCAAACAAGGCAATAAATATTATGTTGATTAAAATAGGGTCAGCTTTGAACATAGGATTGGATACTATGGCAGTTGATTGCGAAATAAACGTAGCAAGCAGAGGACTGCCTGGTTTTGATATTGTCGGCTTGCCGAGCAAGGCAGTTGATGAAAGTAAGGAAAGAGTGAGGACAGCCATTATAAATTCAAATATTGATTTTCCAGCAAGAAAAATAACAGTTAATTTGGCTCCTGCTGATGTTCCCAAGGAGGGATCATTTTATGATTTGCCTATTGCAGTAGGTATTCTTTGCGCAGAAATTGGCTTTTCTGTTCCAAAGAAATCCCTTTTCTTTGGCGAGCTTTCTTTAGACGGGGATTTAAGGCATACAAAAGGAGCATTGCTTTTAGCTCTTTTTGCCAAAGAGGCAGGGTTTAAGCAGATTTTTATTCCTAAAGCGTCAGCCAATGAAGCAGCCATTGTCCCAGAAATTAAAGTTTATCCTGTGGAAAGCTTGTCCCAACTTTTAGATCATTTACTTAACAAAAAACTTTTAAAGCCGGCAAAATATAATAACTCTGCTTGCTTTGAATTAGACGAGAATAGAGTTGATTTTGATATGTCAGAAATTTTAGGACAGGAGCAGGCAAAGAGGGCAGTGGAAATTGCTGCTGCAGGAGGCCATAATATCTTTATGGTTGGCAGTCCTGGGGCTGGCAAGACAATGCTTGCCCGGGCTCTGCCGGGAATTTTACCGCCTCTTCAGGATCCAGAGTCTTTGGAAGTGACAAAAATATATTCTGTTACAGGTAATATTCCTGCCCAAGGCTCTTTGATAAGAATACGTCCGTTTAGATCTCCTCATCACACTATTTCGCAGGTGGGACTGATCGGCGGCGGAACCAATCCCAGTCCCGGAGAAATAAGTCTGGCTCATCGCGGAATCCTGTTTTTAGACGAATTTAATGAATTTCCGCGTTCTGTGTTAGAGGCGTTGAGGCAGCCTTTGGAAGATGGAATTGTTTCTATCGCCCGCTCCAAAGCAAGAGTCAAATATCCTGCTGAATTTATGCTGGTTGCTTCCAGCAATCCCTGTCCCTGCGGTTATTTAAACCATCCGAAGAAGGCCTGCATTTGCAGTCCCAGAGAAGTTTTTAAATATAGGAAGCGGACATCCGGCCCAATTTTAGACAGAATTGACCTTTTTACAGAAGTTCCGCCAGTTGATATACAAGAACTTTCACAGGAAAAGCAGTCCTTGGAAAAATCAATAGATATAAGGAAAAGAGTGGCAAAGGCAAGAAAAATTCAGGTGCAAAGATTCCAAGGCCAAGGCATTTATACTAATTCTGAAATGAAAAACAATCAGATAAAAAAATTCTGTCCCTTATCAAAAGAAGTGAAAAAGATACTTCATCAGGCAGGAGTAATGCTTCAGATTTCCGCCCGTTCTTATTACAAAATGATTAAAGCGGCCAGAACGATTGCTGACTTGGAAGGCTCGCTAGAGATACAAGTTTCCCATATGGCAGAGGCATTGCAATACGCGCAGCCAGTAAAAATGTATGAAAAATAATATTAAAATTGGCAGAATAGGAGAGGAGATAGCCAGAGATTATTTAGAAGATAAGGGTTATGATATAATAGAACAAAACTGTAAAACCAGATACTCAGAGATTGATTTAATTGCTAAAAAAGATGATGTTCTTGTTTTTATAGAGGTGAGAACAAAAACCAGTGAAAGGTTTGGTTCGCCTGAAGAAACTATCAATAAAGAGAAAATCAGAAGATTGATAAGAAGCGCTGATGCTTACAGCGCGATAAAAAGATGGAAAGGACAATATCGCATAGATGCTGTTTGCGTGGTCTTAGACCAGAATCATAAATTAAGCCGTATTCAGCATTATGAAAGCATTACATAATTAAAATTATGATTCAAAGCTATATTTTAAGAATTATTCAAGGCGGATTAGTTTTGGCCTTATTTACGCCATTGGTTATTTTGCGCATTACTCCTTTTCCTTTTATAGTAGGCAAGGCAGTGTTTTTCCAATCCTTGATTGGCGTATTGTTAATTTTATGGCTTATTCTTTTGATTTTGGATTATCCAGAAAAAAGATTTCTGCCTTCTTTAAATTCAATCACATTAACTGTTTTTTTATTTTTTGCGGTTTTAGGCATTGCTACTGTTTTTAGCGTTGATTCTTATCACAGTTTTTGGGGCAATATGGAGAGGATGGAAGGATTTTTCAGCTTTTTCCATCTTTTAGTATTTTTTATTATCATTATTTCTGTTTTTAAGACCAAAATAGAGTGGCTGTGGTTTTTGAGATTTGCTTTAATTTCAGCAGCCTTTGTAAGCATTTATAGTATTGGCCAGAAATTCGGTTTTTTAGGATTAAAGCATATTCAAGAATACATTGATTATGGGTTGACGCCGATTCGGGTTCCAGGACCAATTGGCAATTCTGCCCTTTTAGCCGGTTATTTAATTTTTCCTTTGTTTTTAAGCATTTTCCTCTTTTTTTGGACAAGTTCACAAGAAAAACTGTCGAGGTCTGACCTAGATACGTCCATCCTCAAAAATCATTACTGGTGTTTGTCTTATTTTTTTTGTTTTCTTTTAATCGGCTATACTTTGATTCTGACTGGCGGCAGAAGCGCGTTTTTAGGAGTGATTTTTGGCGTTTTAATTTTTATTGGAATTTATAGTTTTTTCTCTGGTAATGAAAAATTTCGTAAGTGGAGTAAGATTGCTATTTTAATCTTTTTATTGATTTTCTTTTCTTTTTTAGGGTTTTTATATTTAAATAAAGACCAGCCCTGGTTAAAAGAAAAGCCTTTGTTAGCCCGGTTTAGCAATATGACACAGGGCAGTTCTTTTCAAAGCCGGCTTCAGTCCTGGCAGATTGGTTTCCAAGGATTTAAAGAAAAACCGATTTTGGGCTGGGGGACAGAAAATTATTCAATTGTTTTTTCTAAGTTTTACAATCCTAAAATTCTTTCTTATTCTAATGAATGGTTTGACAGACCGCATAATAAGACATTAGAAACAATGGTTAATACAGGAATTTTAGGTTTATTGGCTTATCTTTCAATTTTTGGAGCAGTATTATTCAAGCTTTTTAAAAAAATAAAAGATAATAAGGATAATAAAGTTATTGTTTTATCTTGTTCCTGTCTTATTGGTTTGCTCTTTGCTTACTTTTTTCAGAATCAATTAATGCTTGATACTTTGAGTTCGTATATTATGTTTTTCGCAACATTAGGCGTAGTTTATCACATTACATCAACATATGAATAAATTTTCTAAAATTTTATTAATAATAATAACCGCAGCAGGAATCAGTTGCATGGTTTATTTCGGCACTTTACGGCCATTTTTAGCTGCTCGCCAAGGGAAAACTGCTATAGATTATATGGTTTTAGGCAAAGAATTGGAACAAGTTTTTTCAGGGTTTAACAAGACATTTGATTATAATACTTTTATTTCAGATGAAATCAGATATATTTCAGCCAATCTTATTATCCAAGGATATTCTAAAATAGAGCAAGAAAGGACTGAAAAATTGGTTAAATTTAATATTAATGGATTAGAAAAAAATATAGAAAAACATCCTCAAGAAATGAAATGGAGAATTACACAAGGGCTTCAATATAGGCTTTTAAGTATGAGCGACTCGACGTATTATAATGAAGCAGAACAGGTTTTTCAGGGAATTATAGAATTAACCCCGAACAGAGCGGAACCGTATTTAGAAATAGCAGATATTAAATTAATGCAGGAAGAGTATGATCAATCTTTTGCTTTTTATCAAAAAGCATTAAATTTAAATGAAGACTTTAACCGTACTCGCTGGGAATTAGGCCAATTTTATTTTGCTGTGTCTAATCAAGAAAAAGGAGTTAATTGGATCGTTAAAGCAGTGGGGTCAGGTTATCCGCACAGCAAGTTTAATAGCTTAAGATATGCTCAAAAACAAGATTATGAAGCTATAATTCAAGGATTAAAAGAAGAAGCAGATAAAGATATAGCTTACAATGACCGTTATTATTTGGCAATTGCGATTTTTTCCTTTAATAAATTGCTTGATATTGATGCTACTATTGAATATTTGGAAAAAGCGATTGAATTTAATCCAGGATTAGAAAGAAAATTAGGAGATTTTTTAGAAAAACTCAAAATATTGAGAGAACAAGGAGTAAAGTTTGAAACTAAAGAGTAATGTAGTACAATTACAATTAAAAAATAGAGTTGATGGGTATTTAATATCCGATAGTTATCCACAGTTTTATATTTGACAGCAGGTTTACTTATGAGAAAATAAAATAATATGAATGAGGATTATATTTCTCTTACAGAAGCAACCCGATACTGTGATTATTCACAGGAATATTTGTCATTGAGAGCTAGACAAGGAAAGTTAAAGTCAGTTAAATTCGGCAAGAAATGGGTAACTAAAAAAGAATGGTTGGAGGAATATTTAAAGAGCAATTCAAAGAAATGCAAAGAGATTAAAAAACCAGTAATATCGTTTTCAAATTCATTTAAACAACCAAAATTCCGATATGCTTTCCGATACGCATTAGCTGGAATTTTGGTTTTTTCTTTACTTTTTACCGGTATCGTCTTTAGTAAAGATGCTATTTGGTCAGTTATTTCTTTAGATAAATTAACAACAATAATCGGTGGTTCCATTGTGAATTCCAAAACCTTTTTAGCAGAAGTGGTTGGCGAGACAGACGATGACTTTAAATACAGCCTCAATATCTTTCAGAAATTTATCCGATGGTATGGAGAGCAGGCTCTTGTTGTAAGTAAAATAATAAAAGAAGCACCGTCAAATATCGGTCAGAAAATAATGAATACTAGTATTGCTTTTAAACAGGAATATCAAAATGCCAATGATTTTGTTGAAGAAAAATTAAGTCAAGCATACAGGTCTCTTTGGGGAGAAGAACCAGAATGGCCGGAAGAAAAAGAAGAAATTGTTGTTGAAAAAGAAAAAATAGATAAGGAATTAGAACAAGCTTTAGTAGAGCTTCAGGCAAAGATTGAAAAAATGGAAAGAGAAGGACTGCCGCAAAAAGAAATTATAAAAGAGGTTCAAAAAATAACCCAGATAGAGCCGCTCAAAGAAATTACCAAAGAAATAAAAATTCTTGACAGCGCGTCATTAACAGAAATAAAATCGCAATTAGCTCAAGCAGAAAATAATATTAAAAATCTCCAATCAAACATTGCTTCATTTCCAAGTTCTTATATTGGTTCTGGCACAGTTAGCGTTGGCGGAACAGGCACTGTTACTTCATTAGGTGTTTCTGCCGGCGGTTTCCAATATCTGGATGTTGCCGACAATACTGTTTTGGGAACTAACAAAACTGATACCCTTACAGTTAATGCCACATCTAATTTTGGAGCGCCTGTAACTATTAACAATACTTTAACCATAGGCGAAACAGGCAGCGATGCAAGTTTTACAGTAGACACAAGCGGCAATGTTAATACAGACGGCAATATTGTTGTCGGCGGCGATTTTACTGTGACCGGCGCCCAGACCTATTCCGGCGCCGCTGTTTTTACTGTGACTTCGTCAGCAGACGGTTTATTAGTTAATCAGCAAGGTGCAGGCAATGTTGTTCGCTTTCAGACAGACGGCGCAGACAATTTTATTATTGCCAATGGCGGCCAAACAACAATTACTTCTACTTCAACTCCTCAACTCACGGTTGGATATGACGCTTCTAATTATTTAACAGTGGCTTGCGGCTCTTCTGGAAATATTACTTTTACTTCTCTGGCTTCCCTTTATAATGTTTTTGCCGCTACTGGTGTCTATCAATTAAAACGAGGCACCGAAGCAATTCTTGCTGTTGATGCCAATGGCGCCATTGACCTTACTGCCAGAGGAACAAATCAAGACATAACAATAACTCCTTCTGGCGCAGGAGTAATTTTCGCTGGCGCTAATTTGGATATGAACCAGCACCAGATTATTGAACCGGTAATTCATTCCGGCACTTACGCTAATCTGCCGAGTTCGCCTGCTCCAGTTGAAGGCCAAATATATTTTGCCACTGACAAAAATCAACTCTATGTTTATGACGCGGGTGATTCTCGCTGGCACACAGACAGAACAACAGCAACCAAAATCGTGGCAGCCAGCGACTCCCAAAACAAAGAAAAAGCGGATTATGTCTGCGATGGAACAGCAGATGATGTTCAGATAAATGCGGCGATAACTGCCTTGCCTTCTGCCGGCGGTTTGGTTTATTTGTTAGAAGGAACTTACAATTTGAAACAACCAGTTGTGGTTAATAAAAATAATGTTGTGATAACAGGTGCGGCAAAAGGAGCGACCATTCTAAATGCCGCAGTATATAAATCAGGCATTGCGGCTAGTGCTTCCAGTGGTCAGCCGGATATAGAAGTTCTTGATGCATCTCAATATTATGTAGGTGAAAAAGTTTATATCTATTCTATGGAAGAAGGAGAAACAAGTGAAATCAATACAATTGCTTCTATATCAAATGATATTCTTACAATGGTGGATAATCTTCAAAATAACTATTCCGCGGGGGATCCACCATATCCAGATGATAATTATGTTAAGCAATTATATGATGGCATTATAAATGTTGAAAATAGAAGTATGGTTTCGGTTGAAAAAATTAAATTTACCTCACCTAATTACTTAGATAGTTTACAGGACTTTGGAGTTTTATTAAAATCTTCTTCGCAATCTAATATTTCAAGTTGCAGTTTCAATCGCGGTGCAACTCTTGGATTAGATTCTTCATCTAATTGCTTAGTTGAGAATAACGAACTTAATGCTTTAATGAGAATATTGTCTTCATCGAATAATTCCATCATTAATAATTATTTCGGTAATCTAGGGTATATGATTTTGACGTCATCAAATTCTAACATAATACGCGGCAACAAATACATATATTATCTTAAAGTAACATCCTGCTCTAAAAATATAATCTCTGGCAATACTATTATAGGTAGAACTCCTTCAGCCAACGGAGTGGAGTTAAATTCATCAGATAATAATGTTTTCAGCAACAATGTCATTACAGGATCACCGACAAATATCGCCTTAAGTTCATCAAATTATAACAAGATTGAGAATAACTATTGTGATTCTGGCGCTGGTAATGGGATTGAAATCGGAGGTAATTATAATATTGTGATAAAAAATAGGATCACAACCGGCGTGTACGGTGTTTATGTTTCTTCTGGTTTTAACACTATTTCGTATAATGAAATTGATAGTTGTAGCAGTAGAGGTATTTTTATTGATGGAGCAGATAATAATAAAATTATAGGTAATACCTGCAATAATAACGGCACAGATGGTATAACTCTTTACAGCAGCGCTAATTATAATATAGTAGAAGGAAATGTTTGCTATAATAATGCTGACGCTGGGATTTTGCTTGAGAAAAGTATTGGAAGCGATGGCGCTCATTATAATACTATTACTGGCAACAGTTGTTATGAAAATCAGAAAGCCGGAATTGCTTTGGAATATTCTGATGGAAATGTAGTGAATAATAATAATTGCTATAAAAATAATTTTGAAGGAATTTGGCTTACTCATAGTTCAGATAATAATACTGTTTCCGGTAATGTTTGTATAAATAATGGGCAAGACCCAACAGGTATTTATCTAAATGATGACGATGGAATAAAAATTCACGATTCCACATATAATATCATTAGCGATAATCGTTGTACTGATACTCAGGGGACAAAGACACAGGAATATGGAATAGAAGAGACAGGCTCTTCAAATTACAACACTATTTCTGATAATGACCTTCGCGGCAATAAAACAACCGACGGGCTTTCTGTTGTTGGCGCCGCTACTTCTATTGCCGGCAACCGCACCGGCGCCGCAGGGGAAGGATTATTTGTAATTGAGACAGATTCAGATGCCACTCTCACCGCTCTCACCGTGACCCAAGCCGGCACTGGTGATATTGTAAATCTCACTGGCGACTCAATTACCTCCGGCACTGGAATGGCTCTTTCAGTTAATGGCTTAATAACTGGAACTGGTTTAGATATTACTTCTACTTCCACTGCTGGCGGAGCAAGCGGGACCTCAAAGCTTCTCAACCTCTCTCGCTCTGGCACCAATGCTAATGCGTCCCATACAGCTTATGGTATATATTCTTCAGTTGCCAATACTGGCACAACTTCCATTAATATTGCTGGCTACTTCACTGCATCAGGAGCAGATACAATCTATGGATTATACTCAACAATTACAGCAGCATCAGGAACAACTGGCTATGGCCTGTATGTAGATGCTGGCACAGGAGCAGGTGCAGAGTATGCAGCTGCTTTTGTAAATGGCAATGTCGGAATAGGAACAGCAACGCCAGGAACAAAATTGGATGTTGTGGGGAATATTCAAAATATCGCCAATGCTGATGCCTCTCCAACCCGAGTTGGCGCAGTCACCCTGGCTGCGGGTGAAAACACTGGTTATTCCATTGCTGTCTCTGGAAGATACGCCTATGTTTCAACATACACATCCCCAGCCAGGGTAGTAGTGGTGGATATTTCTAATCCTGTTAGCCCAACCAGAATTGGCGCAGTCACCCTGGCTGCGGGTGAAAACACTGGTTATTCCATTGCTGTCTCGGGAAGATACGCCTATGTTTCAATATTTACAAACCCAGCCAGAGTAGTAGTGGTGGATATTTCTAATCCTGTTAGCCCAACCCGAGTTGGCGCAGTCACCCTGGCTGCGGGTGAAAACTATGGTTATTCCATTGCTGTCTCGGGAAGATATGCCTATGTTTCAACAGGCACATCCCCAGCCAGAGTAGTAGTGGTGGATATTTCTAATCCTGTTAGCCCAACCCGAGTTGGCGCAGTCACCCTGGCTGCGGGTGAAGACGAAGGTCTTTCCATTGCTGTCTCGAGAAGATATGCCTATGTTTCAACAGAGACATCCCCAGCCAGAGTAGTAGTGGTGGATATTTCTAATCCTGCCTCTCCAACCCGAGTTGGCGCAGTTACCCTGGCTGCGGGTGAAGACTGGGGTTATTCCATTGCTGTCTCTGGAAGATACGCCTATGTTTCAACATACACATCCCCAGCCATGGTAGTAGTGGTGGATATTTCTAATCCTGCCTCTCCAACCCGAATTGGCGCAGTCACCCTGGCTGCGGGTGAAAACATTAGTTATTCCATTGCTGTCTCGGGCAGATATGCCTATGTTTTAACATGGACATCTCCAGCGAGAGTAGTAGTGGTGGATATTTCTAATCCTGTTAGCCCAATCCGAATTGGCGCAGTCATCCTGGATACGGGTGAAAACTATGGTTATTCCATTGCTGTCTCAGGAAGATACGCCTATATTTTAACATGTACATCCCCAGCCAGAGTAGTAGTGGTGGATATTAAAGGAATTGAGGCAACATCAATTATGGCTCATTCTTTGGAAGCTGGCAGTCTTCAGGTAAGAAATGATATTATCGCTCAGGGCCAGCTCCAGATTAGCGGCGGCGTCAATATCGGTTCTGGTGGTTTGTTCAGCGCAGGCAATATCTCTGGCAAAGGAGATGCCTATTTTGGCGGCAACCTGGGCATTGGCACAACCGTGCCCTTAGCAATGTTATCCGTAGCCGGTAATGCTGCTTTCGGCTCTAGCTATATGACCACTACTTCACCCACTGATGGAGTAATCATTGAAGGCAGTGTTGGTATTGGCGACACAACGCCCACTGCTAAATTAAAGGTTGTAGGAGCGTTATGCGTAAGAGCAGACGGTAATGATTGCGCTGGCAATATAGCCGGAGATATTTATTATGGCACTGCTCATAGCGGCGAATCTGATGTCGCTGAATTATTTTTCTCAAACAAAGAACTTGAACCAGGAGATGTAGTCAGAATTAAAGAATCAAACTTAGTTGAAAAAACAGTAAGTTCTTACGAACAAACAATAATTGGTGTAATTTCAACTAAACCAGGTTTAATTTTAGGTAGCGGTTGTAATACCGAAGATTATCCTTTCCAGGTTCCGGTTGCTTTAGTTGGTAGAGTGCCGGTTAAAGTTAATCTGGAAAACGGGCCTATTAAAATCGGTGATTTTTTAACTTCTTCTTCTGAGCCAGGGGTGGCTATGAAAGCCACTGGCCCTGGCAGGATTATTGGTCAGGCCTTTGAGCCGTTTGACGGTACAGTGACTAATTGTGAAATCAGCTTTATTAAAAACGAAGAAGGAGAAGATATAGAACCTGAAAGTTGTGAAGTAGTACAAAGCGAAATCGGCAAGGTGATGACTTTGGTTAATGTTGGCTGGCAGGGCCAGGATTTGGCAGTTATTACTGACGAGAACGATAATATTCTCAATGATGATCAATTATCAATTATCAATAATCTATCTAATCTCGGCTTAATCGTCAGTGAATACGGTACTTTGGAGGTCCAAAAATTAAAGACAAAAACAATGGCGGCTGAGCAAATGGAGATGCGGGATAAAGCTACTGGCCATGTTTGGTGTACCTGGATTGAAAATGGCGAATGGCAAAAGCAACTCGGCGAGTGTGTTGAAGTCGAAGGGAGCGAGCCAGATGTTCCAGATGTTCCAGATATTCCTCCAGTTGACACAACCACGCCTTCCGAAGACGGAGTATGACTTAAATTTTTAATTTCTAATCTATGCAAACCCAAAGCACAAATTAAAAAAGCCAAAACTACAACCAAAAAGATAAAATAAAATCCAATTTTGAGTAAAAAGTAGCACAGTACAGTGTGTTGGTATCAAATACCAACAGACCGAATACCAACAGACCGAGAGTTATTCCCAGCTTCTCTGGAAGTTCAGAAAATATATGGATTATATGAATAATTTTCCTCGCGCTTTATCCCGCTGAAGCTGGAGCCCTACGCGTCTCGGAAAATTCAAAATCCTTGCCAACCTAATTTGAAAAATCTGTTTTCTTCGCTTTTCAATATAATTAATTAATTCTTGACTAATTGATACAGGATTATCCAATAAGATTATCTGATAAGGTTTTTCAAGATAAAAAGTATATGCCAAATATATTTTCTCGTCTTACGAGGTGGAGCATTTATCTGCTCGTGTTTCTTTTGCCTGTTTTCTTTATGCCTTTTAGTTTTGAGGCATTTGAGTTTAACAAGCAGTATTTATTATTAGTTTTGGTTTTGCTCGGCTATATCGGATGGCTGGGGAAAATGATATTTATTGACAAGGAAATCCGCATAAAAAGAACGATTTTGGATATTCCTATTTTAGGTTTTATTGTTTTCGCTATCTTGTCAGTCGTCTTTTCAGTTGACGCAATGTCCAGCATATTCGGGTTTTACGGCAAATTCAGCGATGGCTTAATGGTTCTCATCTGTTTTGGGCTTTTATATTTCCTGCTTGTTAACCAATTCAATAAAGCAAACATAGTGTCGGTACGCGGTTTAATAAGAACGCTTTTATGTTCTTCTTTTTTGGTAGTTTTGACGAGCTATTTTTCCTTATTAGGCATATGGCAGAAAATAATTCAGGCAGGCGTAAAGCTGCCCGTAGTTATGATTCAGAAAACATTTAATCCGATAGGCAATTCTATTGAAGGAGCGGCAATGTTTTTAACAGTGATTTTAGTAATGACAGCAGGTTTGCTAATAGTGAATATACCAAAGAAGCTGAAAGGCATTCCTTTATTTGTTCTGTTATTCAGCGTCTTGGGATTATTAGTTATTATTGATTATACTCCTGTCTGGATTATTATTTTAATTACACTGGTTTCCTTTATCAGTTTTGCTTTATGGAAAAGAATTTTTAAACAGGATGTGAATCGCTTGATTCTGCCTATTTTAATAATTATTATCGCAATGGTGTTTTTGATAAGTTCGCCTTTCAAACCAGTAAACAATCAAGACGCGCAAGTGCCTTTGAGCGCGGCGAATTTCATTCAAGAGTATAAATTAGATGCTGGAACAGGGTTTGAAATAACAAAAGGAGCAGTTACCAGCAGTGTTAAATCCGCGTTTATTGGCACAGGAATTGGAACATTTCATTATGATTTTGCCAAGTTCAAACCATTGGAATTTAATCAAAACAGGTTTTGGCAGATAAGGTTTGACAGGCCTGGCAACTATATTCTGGAAATAATAGCCACTATGGGAATATTAGGCATTCTTGCCTATTTCAGTATTATAGTTCTGCTTTTGCTCGTTTTATGGCTGCTGGTGCAGACAAAACTGAAGATTGCGGAACAGCAGATTGCCAAAAAAGAGAAAAAACCAATACTTACTGATGACTTGTCTTATATCTTTCCTTTGGCTTTTGCTTTTATAGCGCTTTTGTTAGCGCAGTTTATCTATTATCAAAACATTGTTTTGGGATTTACTTTTTGGCTGGTATTGGCTCTTTTAATAATTGTTTTATCTTCTTTCTCGGAGAGCAAATTAAAACAGCAGGGCATAGTCAGGGAGAAAGTTATTTCTCTTCAGAAATTTCCTGAAATGGGTTTGGTGTTTAATATTATTTTTATTGTGTTTGTCGTTGCAGTGTTTAGCATTTACTTTTTTACTTACAGGTTTTATTCTGCTGATATTGCTTATGCGCAGGCAATAAAGTCATCCCAGCTTACAAGCGATCAGAGAGTCGCAGAATTGGAAAAAGCAGTTGATTTGAATCCTTATGAGGCCAATTACAGGATTGTTCTTTCCAGGACATATATTGCCCAAGCATTAAGAGTCGCGGCAGACGGGGAGCAAGCGCAAGCTGAAGTTACAAAGTATATTTCATATGCCCTTGCCTTTAGCAAGGGCGGAAATATAGATTATATCGCAGAAACCGGGGAGCTAAAAAGCAAGTATATAAAAGGCGCAGTGGAAATATCAGAGAATCGTGTAGCAAACTGGGAGATTTTAGCTATGATTTACAGGAATATTCAAGGCGTGGCCGCAGGCGCTTTGAACTGGGCAATTACATCTTTTGAAAAAGCATCTGAATTAGAACCGACCAATCCAGCTTTTCATATTGAACTGGGCAAGCTTTATTTAAACAAAGGAGAGACAGATAAAGCGAAAGAGGCATTTACAAAAGCATTAGAATTGAAAGGCGATTATGTAACCGCGCTAATTCAGGAGGCATTATTTTATGAAAGAGACGGTGAATTAGAAGAAGCGATTAAAAAAATGGAATCGGTCTATGCCAGTTTTCCGGAAAATGCGGAGATCTTGTTTCAAATGGGCCGGCTTTATTACAATAATAATGAAGCAGACAGAGCCATTACTTTTTTTGAAGGATCAGTTGTTTTGATGCCAAATTATTCCAATGCTTATTATTCACTGGGCGTGGCTTATGCTTCTAAAAGAGATACAGACAAGGCGCTTCAAAGTTTCAGACAGGTTCTTCAGTTAAATCCAGGCAATCAGGATGTCCAAGACAAGATAGAGGAATTAGAATCAGGCAAGTTTAAAACCCCAGAGAAACTTGAAAACGAAGAATCAGAGAAATAAGCTGCTATACTTATGAAATTATTAATCATTGACAGTAATGCTCTTGTACACAGGGCATATCATGCCTTGCCTCCTTTGACAACAAAGAAAGGCGAACTGGTTAATGCTGTTTACGGATATTTTTCTATTCTTTTAAAAGTCTTAAAAGAATTAGAACCAGATTATATTGCTGCCTGTTTTGATTTTCCAGCGCCAAGTTTTAGGCATAAAAAATTTGCTGGATACAAGGCGAAAAGAATTAAAGCACCGGATGAATTATATGAGCAGATTCCAAAGATAAAGCAAGTTTTAAATTGTTTTCAAATCCATATTTTTGAGAAACAAGATTTTGAAGCAGATGATTTAATTGCCACTATTGCAAAACTTGCCGAAAAGCAGTTCCTCCAGCTGGCGGAGCCTAAAATTGAAATTATGATTTTAACAGGCGACTTGGATGCTCTTCAGCTCGTTAACCAATATGTCAAAGTTTATACTCTGGGAAAAGGGATTAAGGATACTGTTATTTATGACGAGGAGAAAATCAAGGAACGGTTTGGCATTTTGCCAAGGCAAGTGGTTGACTTTAAAGCCTTAGCCGGCGATCCGTCAGATAATATTCCAGGCGCTGTTGGCATTGGCAAGAAAACAGCAATTGAACTGCTTCAAGAATATGGCAGCATTGAAAATCTTTATAAGACAATAGAAGCAGGCGAAGCATGGGATATAAAAATACATACCAAGGAGTTATTATTGGATTATAAGGATCAGGTATTTCTTTCTTATGACTTGGCAAAGGCGCGGACAGACGTGCCTTTGGCATTTAGTTTGGCAAAATGTGAATGGAAAGGTTATAATAGGGAAAAAGCAGTTGAAGTTCTGAAAAAATATAGCTTTTATACTTTAATTAACAGATTGCCTTAATTTTTTTATAATGAAATATTCAATATACGTTAAAGTTTTAATATTCATTTTAGTTTTTGCGATTATAAGTTCTGGATTAATATTTTTTTCTTTAAACCAAAGCAGAACTGAATTAATTAATATTGTTTTTCAAGAAGCTACAGAGAAAGAAATAGATGAGGCAATTCAAGAGATATGGATTCGCGATATTATAACGCTTTTTGGCATATTGATATTTTTTGTTATATCATTGCTTTTTATATTAAATAGATTTTTAAAGCCGTTAAAAGAAATTATTTTCGCATGCCAAGAAATAAGAAAAGGCAATTTGAATGTTAAGATTCCTGTTTTTGCTGGCACAGAAATTGGTGAATTATCAGAGACCTTTAATGCGACCATAAAAAGTTTGAGACGTTTCAATGTTTATTTAAACGAAGCAAGATTAAAAACAGAAGAAGAAAAGAACAAAACATTGGATATTATTAATAATTTCAGCGATGGCTTGCTGGTTTTTAATAAAGAAAGATGCCTTGCTTTAATAAATCCCCAGGCTAAAGAATTTTTAAATGTTGAAAGCGAAGAAGTTGTTAATAAACATATTTCAGAGATTCATAAGTTTGGGGATTTTGGGAAATTAATAGATCTTTTAGGAGAAGAAAAGAAAGAGATGTTTAGAGAGGAACTGATTATTCGTAAAAATCTGGTTTTAGAGGTTTCTGCTATTTTTATCATGCGTGGAAGAGAAAGGACAGGCAGATTGGTTAGCTTGCATAATATTACTCGGGAAAAAATGATTGAGAACATGAAGACAGAATTTGTAAGCATTTCTGCGCATCAATTGAGAACGCCTTTATCAGCAATTAAGTGGACATTAAGAATGCTGCTGGACGGTGATTTAGGCGCAGTTACTGAAAAGCAAAAAGAATTTTTAGAAAAAACATATAAGAGCAACGAAAGGATGATCACTTTGATTAATGATCTTTTAAACGTGACTAGAATTGAAGAGGGAAGATATATTTTTAAGGTTTTTCTTTTTGATATTCAAGAAATATGCCAAACAGTGGCTGATTCTTTTCGAGAAATGGCGAAACAGAGGAATATTAAGCTTGTTTTTCAGCAACCAGACGAGAAACTTCCTAAGGTTAAATTAGATAAGGAGAAGATAACATTAGCTATTCAGAATCTTGTTGAAAATGCCCTTAAGTATACTCCTTGCAATGGAGAAGTGACAATTTCTTTAAAAAGTGCTAATATGAAAGCAGAGCTTTGTGTAAAAGATACGGGCATAGGAATCCCTAAAGACCAGTTAGATAGAGTATTCTCCAAGTTTTTTAGAGGAGCTAATGTGTTGAAAATAAATACAGAAGGCACTGGGCTTGGCCTTTATATCGCTAGAAATATTGTTGAAGCTCACAAAGGTCGAATTTGGTTTCAATCCAAAGAAGGACAAGGATCCACTTTTTGTTTTAGTTTACCCTATTAAATGCTGCTTCGCAGCAATTTTACCGAAGGCAAAATTATTTAACAGGGAGAACCAATATGAAAAAAATATTAATTATAGAAGATGAAGAAGTTCTTCTTAGCTTGCTTCAAAAGAAATTAATTGAAGAAGGGTATGATGTTTCCATTGCTGTTAATGGTGAGCAAGGTCTTGAGATAATGAGAAAGGTAATGCCTGACATTGTTTTACTTGATATTGTTATGCCAAAAAAAGACGGCTTTGAAGTTATGGAAGAAATGCACAGTGATGAGGATTTAAAGAATATTCCAATAGTTATAATTTCTAATTCAGGGCAAGAGGTAGAATTAGACAGGGCAAAAGAATTAGGCGCAAGAGATTGGCTTATAAAGACTGAGTTTGACCCCATGGAAGTAGTTGAAAAAGTAAAAAAACAAATCGGCTGATAATTCACATAACACATAATAATTATATGGCTAAAAAAATTTTAATTGTAGAAGATGATAAATTTTTAAGAGAATTGATCGTTAAAAAATTAATTGACGATGGTTATGAAGCGCCGGCGGCGATTGACGGTGAGGAAGGTGTGAAAAAAATCAAAGAAGAAAAACCTGATTTAGTTTTGCTTGATTTGATTCTGCCAGGTATTGACGGCTTTGAAGTTTTATCAAGGATAAAAAAGGATTCGGAATTATCCCAAATACCAGTGATTATTTTATCCAATTTAGGGCAAAAGGAAGATATAGAAAAAGGCTTGCAATTAGGAGCAATTGATTTTTTAATCAAGGCCCATTTCACCCCTAATGAAATTATTGAGAAGGTGAAGAAGGTGCTGGAGTAGAAATGAGCTATTCAAGAGTTAAGAAAAAAAGTCCTGAAAAGGACTTTTATTTCTCTTATGATTATTTTTCTTTATGGTTCAGATACATACAGGTCGCGCCAAAAGCTGACAGAGATAATTGAACATTACAAAAAAATCCACAAGAGCGGATTAAGTTTAAAGTTTTTGGATATGAAAGAACAAGATTTTGAGGATTTTGAAAATGATTTTCAAATAAGGCCAATGTTGAAAGAAAAAAAGTTGATTGTTTTAAAAAACGCTTTTACGAAGCAAAACTTCAAAGAAAAATTTTCTAAAAATATAAAGAAAATTAAAGAATTAAAAGATATTATTTTATTTTACGAGGAGAAAGAAATCCACAAGAATAATAGTTTATTTAATCTACTTAAAAAAGAGGCTCGCTTTCAGGAATTTAAATTATTAGATGGTTTAGAATTAAAAGACTGGGCAAAAAAAGAATTTAACAGTGTAAAAATAGAATCAAAAGCATTAGAATTGCTTGTTGATTATGTTGGCCAGGATTTATGGCGGATGTCAAATGAAATAAATAAGCTTATAAATTATAAAAACAAGGAAGCCGTTGTAATTGAGGATATTAATCTCTTAGTAAAGCCGAAAATTCAGACCGACATTTTCAAAACAATTGATGCTATTGCTTCAAAAGATAAGAAAACAGCTCTTTTTTTACTTCATAAGCATTTAGATAAAGGCGATTCGCCATTATATCTTTTTTCAATGATTGTTTTCCAATTTAGAAACATACTTGCGGTAAAGAGCTTTATTCCAGAAAAGCAGTCTTTTTATGGTTTGCCTAAAATTCCAGGCATTCATCCATATGTTGCGAGAAAAAGTTTTTTTCAAGCGAAGAAATTTAAATTAGAAGAATTAAAAAAAATCTACCGGAAACTTTTTAAGGCAGATTTTGACATTAAAACTGGAAAAATAGAACCCATTACTGCTATTGATTTGCTGATTGCTGGGATTTAAGGCTACGAAAACCAAATTTTTTAAATTGCTTATCCCTACCCTCGCTTCGCTCGGGCGCACGCCCACACCTACAATTTAAAAAATTGGTTTTCTTCGCTTAAACATAATTTAGAAATTAGAAGTTATCATTTTAGTGATTCTTGATTTTCTTCTTGAAGCAGTATTTTTTTTGATTACTCCTTTCTTAGCAGCTTTATCTAAGATTTTGTATATTTGAGGCAGAAGTTCTTTTGCCTCTTTTGCTTTTTTTTCTTTAACTAAAGCTCTGGCCTTTTTAATAAGGTCTTTTATTTTATTTTTGTAAATCAGATTTTTTTTCCTACGTTTAATGTTTTGGCGTATTGCCTTTTTTACTGATTTAGTTATAGCCATATTCGCTATCGCTCAAATTAAAAACTTTTTAATTTACTTTATGGTAGCATGTTTTTATTTTTTATCAATAGCTGTTATAATAAAACAATGATTAGCTGCCTCCAAGGGAGAATTATTTTGAAAAAAGAAAAGTTTATAATTTTGAACGTCAATAATATTGGTTATAGGATTTTTCTTTCTAAAAAAACTCTTAACAGCATATCAAAAGAAGTTGACTTAATCAAGCTTTTCTCTTTTCTCTATGTAAGGGAAAATATTTTGGACTTATATGGTTTTTTAAGCTGGGAAGAGCGCGAATTATTTGAGTTTTTAATTGGTATTTCCGGAGTGGGTCCAAAAGCGGCTTTAGAGATTTCTTCATTAGGTCCTTTGGATAAATTAAAGCGAGCAATTCAAGAAGGTAATGGAGCAATATTTGAAGGAATTTTAGGCATTGGCAGAAAAAAAGCCAAAAAAATTCTTTTGGAGCTTTCCGGCAAGATAAAAGAGGATGAATTTTTAAACAAGAAACAAGAAAGAGCGACAGAAGATCCGGCTTTTGGAGCATTAGTTAATTTGGGATTTTCTAAGGCAGCAGTAAAAGACGCATTATCTAAAATTCCTAAAGAGATAGAAAATACTGAGGAAAAAGTGAAAGAAATCCTGAAAATAATAGGGAAATAAATTAAAAATTATTTTAGTATTGTGCCTAATTATTTCTATACAGCTAAATCATTAGAAGGAGAGGTTCATTCTGGAACAGCTGAAGCCAAAGACGAGCGTGTATTGGCTCGTGATTTGCGCAGCCAAGGTTATATTTTGGTTAAAGCAGAGGAAAAAGGCAAAGTAAAAAAAGGAAAAATGGATATTTCCATTCCCTTTTTAGGAGTGAGCGCGAAAGAGAAATTATTTTTTACCAGAAACCTGCGCATTATGATTGCTACAGGCATGTCTTTACCGCGCGCATTGGATATTTTAGCTGCTGTTTCTGAAAATAAGAAATTTAAAGATGCTTTATTAAAAATAAAAGGCGAGATAATAAAAGGCAAGACCTTTTCAGAATCTTTGGAAGTATTTCCTGATATATTTTCCGAACTTTTTTGCAATATGGTAAAAGCGGGAGAAGAATCAGGCACATTAGAGGATGTTTTAAAATCCCTTACTCGCCAGATAGAAAGGAGTGTTGAATTGAAGTCAAAAATAATAGGAGCATTGATTTATCCAGCAGTAATTCTTTGCGCTATGATTGGAATTGGAATGTTAATGCTTGTTATTGTTGTGCCGAGCTTAGCAGCTGTTTTTGAAGATTTAGAAATTGAGCTTCCAATTACTACAAGATGCGTTATTTTTCTTGGCACATTTATGGTTGAAAAGTGGTATTTGTTTATTTCAGCTCTTATTGCTTTTGCTTTTCTTTTTCGCATGGCTTTGAAAAGCAAGAAAGGAAAGAAAAAACTTGATGGTTTACTGTTGAAAATTCCAGTTATTTCTTCTTTAATCCAAAAGACAAATACTGCTTTTACGTCCAGAACCTTGAGCTCTTTAATTTCTGCTGGTATTCCTATTGTTCGCGGTTTGGAAATTACTGCTAATTCATTAAGTAATTTTTATTACAAACAAGCTTTAAACGAAGCGGCTAAAAAAGTAGCAAAAGGAGAAAAACTGTCTGATATTTTAATGTCTTACACAGATATTTATCCTTTAACTATTATTGAGATGGTTAAAGTAGGAGAAGAGACTGGCGAGACATCAGATATTTTAGCAAAAATGGCTGATTTCTATGAAGAAGAAGTTTCTAACGCGACTAAAAACCTATCTTCTATTATAGAGCCAGTTTTAATGCTCATTATTGGAGGCGCAGTCGGCTTTTTCGCTGTATCTATGATTCAGCCAATGTATTCAATGGTGGGATCAATGTAATGAAATTTTCAAAATCATTCACTTTAATAGAGGTTTTGGTTATTATAGCTGTTATTATTATTTTAATTGGCATAACAGCGAGTGTTTATTCTTCTTTTCGTTCCCATAGCGAATTAAACACAAGTTCAGAGGAAATTCTTAGCGTTTTAAGATTATCACAGTCAAAAACATTGAGTTCAGAAGGAGCTTCTGAATATGGAGTTCACCTTGAACAAGATAAAATAGTTTTGTTTAAAGGAGATGTTTATGACGCATTGGATCCCAATAATGAAATGCATGATTTTTCTTCGCGCGTAGAAATTTCAAACATATCTCTTAATGGAGGCGGAACGGAAATAATTTTTGATAGGATTAGCGGTTTTACTTCTGAATTCGGCACTGTTAAACTTGAGCTGAAAAAAGATCCTAATCAGTTTAGAATTATAGAAATAGCTGCGTCAGGACAAGCAAGTATTCAAGGAACCGCTGTTCCTCTTTCAATTCCCTCGCCCCGAGTAACTGATTCCCGTCATATTCATTTTGTTTATGATGGAAATATAATAGATACAACGGATGGAATAATAATTTTAAGTTTTAGCGAGGGGGCTGTTATTGAAAATATAAAAATTAGTGATTTTATGATAGGAGGGCAATTTGATTGGGAGGGAACAGTCACAGTGGGGACTGATGATCAAAAAATTCGTATTCATACTCATTGGCTGAATGATCCTATTCTGTATACCCAATTTTGTATTCATCGCGATAGGAGATATAATAATAAAAGCTTGACCATCAGTATTAGCGGAGAAGCAGGTACTTTGATTAGCTATACTGCAGATGGAACAGTGGCAAAAGGCAGCTCTGTTTTTGCAAGCGATCCTCAACTACAATAATGTTTTATCAAAAATCTTTTAGCGTAATAGAATTAATGATTGCCATTTTTATTTTGGTAGTGGCTATTATTGGTTTTTATCAAGCTGCTGTTTTCTCTTTTACAATTTTAGAACAAACAAAAAATGAAATGAAAGCAGGTTATTTGGCAGAAGAATACATAGAAGCAGTTAGAAGCGTTAGAAACCAAGTTGATTGGGACGATCCAGCTGATGGAAAAACTGGTCTTGGGGAAATAAATACTGCCAATACTTATTATTTGACTATTTCTGGAGCAAGCTGGGAAATGACGACTATTAACCCTGGTCTTGTTGATAACCGCTTTAGCCGAAAAATTACTTTTGAACCTATTTCTCGAGATCCTGTTACAGGCGATATTGAGGACGTCTACAATGCTCTTAATAAAGATGCTCATTCTCTTAAGATAAACGCAAAAATCAGCTGGCTGGAAAAAGGCGAGACAAAAGATTTAACATTAGTAACTCTTATTACTAATTTTTAATATGAAAAATGGCTTTACATTTATTGAAGTTTTAGTTTATTCAGCTATTTTAGCCGTGGTTACTGGAGCTATTGTTGCAGCTATGCTCGGCTTGATTGAATTTTATAATATCAGTCGTTTTAATAGAGCAGTTTTAAATAATGCTCATTCTGGTTTAAATACAATTCTTTTAGAAGTAAAGCATGCTTCCAGTATTTATACTCCTACAAGCAATGTGAATCAGCTTAGCTTAGAAACTAATCTAAATCCTCCTTCTGGAGAAATAAATACTTATGTTGATTTTTATTTAGACAATGGAATATTATGCGTGAAAAGGGAAGGAGCAGATGCGCAGCCATTAACTTCTGAAAAAGTAGAGATTACTGCCTTAACTTTTAATTATTTAATTGACTCAGTAAAAACTGACATCACTGTCCGTTATCGTTCTCCCAAGGTAAAATATCAGAGAGAAATAACCTTGAGTTCAAGCTCAAGTTTAAGATAAATGAAATACGTATTTCAAGCTCAATCTAAAGATAAATCTCAAAATAAAGGATTTGCTGCTTTAATAACAGCCATTATTGTATTGTCTGTTTCTTTGCTCATTGCTTTGGCTTTTGGAACTTTAGCTTTAAATGAAATAAAGACAACTAAGAACTTTACTAAATCTTTAAAAAGTTATTATTTAGCTGAGGCAGGAATAGAAGATATACTTTTAAGAAATAACAAAGGCATAGAACTGCCGGCTGTTAATCCTAGCACTTTAAGTTTTGGAGAGGGAACAGCTATACGCGATATTGGGGATATTATTGCTGGAACAAGAGAAATTATTTCCCAAGCGGATGTTGACGATAGAATCAGAAAAGTAAGGGTTGTTATAACTATTTCTAGTGTCAGCGTTGCTTTCCATTATGGCGCTCAAGTCGGCGATGGAGGTATGGAAATGCAAAGCAATAGCAGAATTAAGGGTAATGTTTTCTCAAACGGAGATGTTGTCAATTTAAGCGGAGCATTTGGAGCAAATTCTAATATAACTGATGATATTATAGTGGCTAATAAAGGTAAAAAAATTAAATGGTTGTGGGTTGAAAAAGATGCTACAGTTCATACTTGTAAAGATTGTAAGATTGGAGGAACTTTGACTTTCGTTTCTGGAACAGGAACAGGGGTTCCAGGAGATGACGGAACAAGCACGGGTTGTGTTGCCGCCTTAGCAACTAAAACTCGGCCGAGTCAGATAGATCCTCTTCCTTTGCCAATTTCTGATGCGCAAATTAGTGTATGGAAGACTGAAGCGGAAGTTAATGTTTTTGATGGAAATTATACAATTAGCGGAGGAGAAACTGAATCTCTTGGTCCTATAAAAATTACTGGCAATTTAGAGATAAAAAATAATGCTACATTAATAATGACTGGAACGATTTATGTAATTCAAGATATTATAATTAATAACAATGCTGTTATGAAACTGGATGCTGGATATGGCTCAACCAGTGGAGTGATTATTGCTGACGGGCTTATTGATGTTAAAAACGGCGGCAGTATCCAAGGTTCAGGAGCAGGGGGAAGCTATGCTATGCTTCTTTCCACCAATTCTTCTTTAGATCCTGCTAATCCAGCTATTAATGTAGACAACAATTCCGCAGGAGCAGTTTTTTATACATCTGACGGCTTAATCTGTTTACGCAATAATATGAAAATTAGAGAAGCTACTGGATACAAGCTTTATCTTGGTAATAATGCTGAAATTGAATATGAAGTAGGCCTTCAAGATGCTAGCTTTTCCAGCGGGCCGTCAGGCTCCTGGAAAATAGCTGAATGGAAGGAAATAGAATAAACATATGAAAATATTAGATTATTTAAATTTAAATCCAGAGGCATTTGGCATAGACATATCTGATTTGTCTATAAGGATTGTAAAACTTAAGAAAAAGGGCCGAGGCGAGCCCACGGCGGGACAAGGCCTGTCTTTAGCTTCTTTTGGACAAACATCTATAAAATCAGGCATTATAAAAGAAGGAAGAATTAGGAATGAACTTGCATTAGTAAAGGCTATTCAAAAAGCAGTTAGTAATATAAAAGGCGAAAAATTGAAAACAAGGTACGTTACGGCTTCTTTTCCGGAAAAAAATGCTTTTTTGCAAGTAATTAAAATGCCAAAAATGGAAAGAGAAGAAATGGAAAGCGCTATCCGTTTTGAAGTAGAAAATTATATCCCTATGCCTATTCATAAAGTCTATCTTGATTTTCAAATTATTCCTTCCGGAAACAAGAAACAGAATTATTTTAAGGTCTTGCTTGCTGCTATGCCTAAAGATATAGTAGATCCTTATGTTTCCTGCTTTAAAAAAGCCGGGCTAAAAATTAAGGCGTTGGAAGTTGATTCAATTTCTATTGTTAGAGCATTGCTTAAAAATAAAAAAAGTTTAAACACCGTTCTTTTGATAGATTTAGGAGCGGCTAAAACTTCTTTTATAATGTTCAGCGATAACTCTTTAAGATTTACTGCTTCTATTCCTATTTCTAGCCAGAAGTTTACTGAAGTAATTTCCCGGGCGCTAGAAGTTGATATTAAAAGAGCAGAAAAGTTAAAGACCAAATACGGGTTAAAAAATCCGGAAACAATTCATTTGAAAGGTAAAAAAAATAAAGCAGGGTTTAAGAAAGAAATTATATGCCAAGAAAGAATTTTTGAGGCATTAATCCCGATTCTCACTGATTTGGTTGAGCAAACTAAATCTTATATTGATTATTATAAATCGCATAGCAAGAATAAAGAGCCGGAAAAAATTATTCTTTGCGGCGGAGGGGCAAATTTAAAGGGCATTTCTAAGTTTCTTTCTCTTGAATTAAAAATTTTAGTCCAGCCGGGAAACCCTTGGATTAATATTTCAAAAGAAATAGAAATGCCGTTAGAAAAATCACTTGAATATACTACAGCCATAGGATTAGCTCTCCGCGGCATAACCGAAAACATATAAACATACTAACATATAAACAAATGCTTAAATGTTAGAATGCTTAAATGTTAAAATGATTTGTGATTAACTTACTTCCGCCGGAATATAAAAAGGAATTATCAAAAGAGGAACAGTTCAAAATCGTTCTTAATTTAGGAATTTTTGTTTTACTTTTTCTATTTTGTTTCAGTTTGATTTTGCTTTCTATAGAAATTTACGTTTCTGGCCAGCTTGAAATAAAAAAACAATTTATTGAACAATCTCAAAAGGAAATGAAGTTTTCAGAGATTGAAGATTTAGAACAGAAAATAAAATTTGTTAATGAAAATGTTTCTAAATTAGCTCTTTTTTACGAAAATCAAACCTCTATTATTAAAATTTCAGAAGAGATTTCAAATATCCTTCCAGATGGAATATATTTGAATAATATTTCTATAAATACCAGTAAAGAAAAAGATTATAGATTTTTAGTTTCTCTTTCTGGTTTTTCTCCAAGCCGCGAGCTTCTGCTTGAATTAGAAAGCAATATTAAGAAAAAACAAGAATTTTTTAAAGATTCAAGTTTCCCTCAATCTACTTGGACAAAGCCGGTTGATATAGATTTTTCTCTTAATTTTAAAATATGACGGATTTTAATAAAAAAATTTATATATCTTTGGGTTTATTTACCACAGCAGCTTTAGTTTTTGCTTTCCTTGTTATTTATCCGCTTTTAACTCAAATTAGAGAAAATTCTTCTAACTTTGTGCTTCAAAAAAACAGCTTTGCCGAACTTCAAGAAAGAGAAGCAAATTTCAAGAAATTAAAATTTTTTTATCAAACCTATAAACAGGATTTGAAAAGAATTGATGCTTTATTTATTAATTCAAGCGATCCTGTTGAATTTACCGCTTTTATGGAATTTTTAGAAAATAATGCTAAAGATTGCGGTCTTCCAATTGAAATATTAAATCTTCCAGTTAAGAAAGCAGAATTAGATGCATGGAATTTTAATAATTCCCAGCTATCTCTTGAGGGTTCATTTTCTAATATTTTAAAATTTTTGGAAAAGCTGGAAAACGCTCCTTATTTAATTGAAATCTCTAACTTAAATATAAAGAAAGATTCTGCTGATTTAAATAAAAACGCTCAAGCTAATTTAACAATAAAGGCCTATACGAAATAAGCTAACTAAGCTGATTATGGCTTGTGCTTAACCTGGTTGAGCACAAGCTCAAATGATACATGAAGAGAATAAAAACAGATAAACTGGAAAAATTTTTGAAAAAATTGCCGAGAAACTTAGCAAAAAACGCTTTTCGTTCTTTTATGATTTTAGTTTGTCTTGCTTTGATTTTTGGTTGTGTTTTATTCTATAAATATAGTGTTTTGGCTGAAAAAAAACAGCCAGAGGTTTTAAAAAAGCCGATTGAATTCAAAGAAAATATTTTCAAAAATATTTTAGAAAAATGGGATGAACGAGAAGTAAAATTTAATGCAGCTGATGCAAAAAAGTATCCTGATTTATTAAGAGAGGAAGTTTCTCTTTTAGAAGAGGAGGAAGAGAATTTGACCGAATGATAATTTTGTTTTATAATATAATAATCTGCCCTCGTAGCTTAATTGGATAAAGCAGGACCCTTCTAAGGTCAAGAGTGGATGTTCGAGTCCTCCCGAGGGCATATGATAAATGGCGAACGTAGTGTAGTGGTTAGCACTAGATCCTGTGGAGATCTAAGGGGGAGTTCGAATCTCCTCGTTCGCCCACAAAAAAACTTGACAAATTTTTTAGAATCCATATACTTTATAATAGAGATTAAAATTAAATACGAAATGCGTTTGTACAGAGGAATAGTAAGAAATATAATATAAGCTAAAGCGAGCTTGGGGTAGTGAAAGCCAAGCGCTAAAAAATTTCTAAACACGCCTCTGGAGCAGCTCGGCAAGAAAATCCTAAGAAGATACAAGCTGAGACGGTGTCACTCATCGTTAACTTAATCAAGTGTCCTGCTACCTTTTAAGGTGTTAGGAAACGAGGATGGGACCGCGGGAATTTTATATTAAAACTCTCGTTCCTCTGGGAAAAATCTATAATGATTTTTCTTATCTTGTAAGAGGAACGGGAGTTTTTTGTTTTATGGTGGATGTAGCTCAATTGGTTTAGAGTACTAGCTTGTGGAGCTAGGGATGCGGGATCGTTCCCCGTCGTCCACCCAAAAATATGGAAAAAATTGAACCAAAAATTTTAAAAGGATTTCGTGATTTTTCACCTGAACAAATGATTATTCGCCAAAAGGTTTTTGATATTGTAAAAAATGTTTTTGAATCTTATGGCTTTGTCCCGATTGAAACACCAAGCTTGGAATACTCTGAGATATTACTAAGTAAATTAGGAAGTGAAGCAAATAAATTAGTTTATCGTTTCAAAGATCAAGGCAGTCGCGATGTAGCTTTACGGTATGACCTTACTGTTCCTTTGTCGCGATTTGTTGCCCAGTATCTCAATATTCCAAAACCATTTAAACGCTACCAAATCCAGCCGGTTTGGAGAGCAGACAAACCAAAAAAGGGCCGTTATAGAGAATTTACTCAATGTGATATTGACACTATTGGCAGTAAATCATCTTTGGCTGATGCTGAAATTATCGCAATTATTTATACGGTTCTGCGAAAAATTGGTTTTGAAAAATTTATAATCCGCATTAATAGCCGCCAAATTCTATTTTCTATTATGAAAAACGCTGGTGTATCTCAAGACAAAATTCTTTCAGCCATACAATCTATTGATAAATTAGACAAAATTTCTTTTGAGCAAGTTAAACAAGAATTGATAGAAAAAAATATTGAAACGCAAACAGCTGAAAAAATTTTTCAGCTTATTAAAAAAGCAAAACCGGATTTGTTTCTTCAACAGGTATTATTACTTGTAAAAAAATTAAGCGTGCCAGAAAATTTTCTCAAATTTGATCCATTTTTAGCAAGAGGACTGGATTATTATACAGGACCTATTTATGAAGCAGTTGTTGAAAAGCCAAAAATTGGTTCAATTGCCGGCGGCGGAAGATATGATAAACTAATCGGAATGTTCGCGGAAAAAGACATTCCTGCGTGCGGCACAACAATAGGAATTGACAGAATAGTTGATGCTATACAAGAATTAAATCTTTGGCCTGAAATTTCTTCAACAAACACTAAAATTTTAATTACCATAATTGATAAATCTTTTTTAGACCAGTGTATAAAAATTTCTCAAGCATTGCGTTCCGAAAATATTAATAATGAAATTTATCTTGATTTTGAAACCAGTTTGGAAAAACAACTAAGATATGCGAATAAAAAAGAAATTCCTTTTGTCATAATTATTGGTCCGGAAGAAGCAATAAAAAATCAAATAACTCTTAGAAATATGAAAACCGGAGAACAAATTAAAGTAAAAGAAAAAGAGTTATTAGAAAAATTAAAAGAGATAATAAAATAATGAATTTTATAAATTTAAAACAATTAAATAAAGTAGTAGATTCTCATCATCATAACTTTTTCTTTCTCAGGAAAGGGTTGTGTTGATATTTTAAAAATTATCAAAATAGCCCCTTCCTGAGAAGGAAGGGGTTTTCGTTTTTAGACAAACGAAAATTCATGGTTCGTTGAGAATAAAAAATAGGAGGTGAAAAGAAGAAAATGGATACCAAAATTAAGATAGAAAGTGAATGTAAAAGAAAGGATTGTATACACTGGACTCTACATATACCATTTGGTTTATGCAAAGGCACATGCACAAAAAATGAAATAGAACTAAAAGTAATCGGAAATTACTTTGTATGCAAAAACTTTGAAGAGAAGCCGAATACAATAAAAAAGGAAAAACAACCTTTTGAGCACTTGTTGTAGAGCATGGAGAAGGTACGTCAAAAACTAAAAACATAGGGGCATTTTTATACCCCTTCTTTTTTTGAAGAAATAAATTAATAAATAATTGAAATTATAAATTACATGAGAAAAAAAATGAATTTAGAAAACCTGCCGATGATATTTCCTAAGTAAATTCTACGAGAATCGTTCTTATAGAGTTTTTGATTAAATGTTTCCAGCCAGGTTTACAACTTTTGATTTTTAATCTTTACTAAAGTTGTAAACTAAAAACCTCTCGCATTTGTGAGGGGCTTTGACTATTGTTTAGCTAAGCTAAGCAATAGTTCGGTAATAAATATTTAAATGTTTCAGTAAACTCACGATCGTGAGTTTACTTTTTTTCTTCCAATTTTACTTTTGCTAATATTTCTTTTTTGTCCCGCAGGATTTTTAATTCAACCTCTTCTCCTATTTTATGTTTCTGTAAAATAGCCGATAATGGATTATCAGTAGTGATTTTTTTATTATTGCATTCCAAAATAATATCAAATTCTTTTAAACCTGCTTTTCCAGCTGCAGAGTTTTGAATTACTGCTGATTCGCCTAATGCTTCTCTAACAATCAAAGCTCCATAACCAACTGGCAGCTTGTTTTTTTCTGATAAATCTTTATTCAAGAGAATATATCTTACTCCTAAAAAAGGCCTTTTGATTTTTCCGTATTTTTTTACTTCTTCCAAATCCTTTTTAGCGTAGTTTATGGGGATAGCAAAGCCGATATTCTGGGCCATAGCGACCATCGCAGTATTAACGCCGATAACATTGCCATTAATATTTACTAATGGTCCGCCAGAATTGCCTGGATTGATAGCGGCATCGGTTTGGATAAGCCCGCGCAAGCTCTCTGCTTGCTGGGCAATATTATTAAAAGCAGTAATAGTCCTGCTTAAGCCGGAAACAACCCCAGTGCTTACAGTGTCATGGAATTCCCCCAAAGCATTGCCAATAGCAATAACGGTTTCACCGAGCTCAATCTGGTTTGAATTGCCTAATTTTAAAAAAGGCAGGTTTTTAGCTTCAATTTTCAAAATAGCAATGTCGTTTAAAGAGTCGCGAGCTAAAATTTTAGCAGGGTATTTTTTTTCCGGCTCTAAAACAATAGTATATTCGGCTTGAGGATCGCCAACCACATGCTGGGAAGTAAGAATTATGCCGTCAGGAGAAATAATAAAGCCGGAACCGCCTCCGATTTTTGTTTTTTCTTTTTTATTCTTTTCTATTTTAGGAACAACAAAATTCTGTCCGCCAAAAGGGAGCATGTAAAAACCATCTATTTTAGGAAGGTCTTTTGAGATAACAATAGTAATAACAGCTGGGCAGGCTTTTTTTACTATTTTAATAATTGGTGATTTTTCCATTCATTTATTTTACCATAAAACACAATTGTCAGCAAGAAAAAGATATGCTATTCTTTAAATGACGCCCTTGTAGTTTAATGGATAGAATTGGGGTTTCCTAAACCTCTGATACAGGTTCGACTCCTGTCAAGGGCACAGTAATATGAACAAACTTTATTATAATCTTTTTGGAAAACATAATAGGAAGGTGCCTTTTGTTGTTTTGGTTTATTTTTTTGCCACTTTTGTTATTGTAAGAATATTAGTTTATGCCTGGACTTATGGGTATATCCCAGAGCTGTCTTTAATGATAAAAGGCATAGAAGTCCATCATTTTAATATTGGCATTTTTACTTTAGCTGTTGTCGGCTATTTGCTTCTGGTAAGCGAAAAAGAAGAACATCGCTTGAAAATAGCTAAAATTTACGGCATTGGATTAGCTTTAGCTTTTGACGAGTTCGGAATGTGGCTTCATTTAGATGATAATTATTGGCTTAGGCACAGTCTTGATGCGGTAGTGGTTATTTCAGTGGTTCTTTTTAATATTATTTACCTGAATCATATCTGGAGAAAAGTTATTGAACAGCATATTATTCTAGGAAGGAAAATTTTATCAGCATTTCGCAAGGATGTTGAAAAGAAAAGCAAAAAAATTTTAGATAGAAAAAAATAAGGGCCCATAGTTTAGTGGTAAAATATCGCAATGGCATTGCGATGTCGCGAGTTCGACTCTCGCTGGGTCCACCACTTCGCTCCTCGGTTACGCCTCGGAGCTACGTGGTGCAAACACGAGCATAATAAACATTAATCTATAATTACAAAAAGCGAAGTGGTGGTGTTTGCTGGACGAAATCCGAACTCATTTTGAGAAAAATCCGCAAGCGGATTTTTGAACCCCGACCCAGCGTTTTCACTCGCCTGACGGCGAGCAAAACAGAAAAATTTTCTCTACATTTTTTTAATAGCCCCTCGCAAAATTTTTTTCAATTAAGGAAAAGAAAATTTTTCTGTTTTGATATTCTGCTAACGCAGAATTGCGGAAACGCTCCCAACCCCAGTCCCGTTTTGAGGGACAGCAGGCGGGCAAAAATTCATTTCCCCCACATCCCTTTTTCTTTTTGCTTACTAAGCTTATTCACTTTCTGATTTAGAGTTTTATTGCTTCTGATTTTTCCCGTTTTAATCATAACGGACTTTTAATGTTTTTGAGTTTTGGATTTGTTACCTGAGTATAAATTTGAGTTGTTCTGATATTCTGATGCCCTAAAAGTTCCTGCACATACCTGACATCAACACCATTTTCTAATAAATGTGTTGCAAAGCTGTGTCTTAACGAATGGAATGTAGCGTCTTTTTTTATACCCGTTCCTCGGAGTGCGTTTTCAAAAACTTTTTGGGCTGTCCGCTCGGTTAATTTTCCGCCCCGTTCGCTTTCAAAAAGATAATCGTCCGAATTTTTTCTGGCTATTAAACCTTGAATATCTCTTCTAATTTTTTCCGGGAAAATAGTGATTCTGTCCTTTTTGCCTTTGGCGTTTTTAAGATGGATAGTTAATTCTTCTAAATCGACATCTTTTACTTTTAGACTAATAACTTCACTGATTCTCAAGCCGGCGCCATAAGCTAAAGAGATTATTAATTTATGCTTTGGATTTTTGATTGACTCAATGATGTTTTCAATTTCTTCTCTTGATAGAACAATCGGTAGTTTTTTACTTCGCTTGGCGAATTTCAAATTTATCTTTTCGGGAATTTTCAATACTTCGCGGTAAAAAAATTTTATTGCATTTAAGTAAAGATTTATCGTTTGTGAAGAATAATTTTTGTCTTGTTTATTTAATAAAAACTGCTTTATATTTTCCTCGTCTATTTTTTCTAAATTAAATTTTTTAAAATCAAAATATTCTTTTAAACAACCGAGATAGGCCTTTATGGTTTTGAAACTATAATTTCTTAATTTTAATTCCCGCCTTGTTTGTTCCAAATATTTTTGTTGCATAATTTTATAAAAATTAGTAAACTAAAGTTAGTTAAGTAATTATTAGTAATTTCATTAATAATTATACATTAAGTTCGTATAATATGCAACAAAAGGTCGATATTATACATTCAATTCGTATAGAAACGAGTTAAATGAAATATTACTCGCCGCCGAGCATATAAACTCATAAGATTAATAAATAAGTCTAACAATAAAATTATGAGGAAAACTATTATGAATTCAAAAACAAAAATCTTTATTGGAATTTTGATTATGGTAATTGTTTTAGTTGGAGGATTGTGGATTTGGAATAGTCAACAACTAGATCAAGTTGAGGAATGGAAAGAATTTGAAGCAGATAAAAACATATCCAAGACGGATGCTTACAATCTGGTCATATCAGAGCTTTTGAATGGAAGTACCGAAGGGAAATGGGTATATGTAGGTCCCAAACCAGTGAAAGCTGGCACAACCATAGAAAGTTGGCACAGTTCAATTGAACTCCCACAGAAGGAGGGTTGGTTCTTCTTCGTTGATGACGCTCCATGGGCCAACTGGGCACACCCATGCAGATACGTATTTGTGGACTTCACAGGTAAAATAACAGTTCATGAAGCTACCACACCTCCTAACAACATAATGGAACTCGAGAAGATGAAATAGATTTTAACTCGGCGGCTGCGTCATACTTCACTTAACAAGTGCTAAAAGATTTCACTCCCTGCGGTCGTTCCATCCAAATTGTTGCTACGCAACAACTTCTTTTAGCACTATATGTTATACGCAATTCAAAAAATATTTTTCTAAAAGACAAAAGAATGACGGGCTTTCTAAAAAGGGAAATAAATTTGATTTTTTCTGAAACAAAAGAGGGGGATAATTTGTGTTTTCTCCACTCCGTTACGAAAACAACTTATAAATTGAAAAGAAAAACAAAACTTATATAATAACGATATTTATATTTAATAAAGAGGTAAAGATTATGGAAAAAATGAGCAAAACAAAAGTAGGACTTATCATTGGTATTATTTTTGGTATAGTTGATATAATCCCTATGATGCTTATGAAAATGACTTGGGACACATTAGTATCAGCATTTTTGATGTGTGTTATCGGCGGTTTTCTCATATCAACATCAAACCTAAAATTGAATAATACTTTAAAAGGAACGCTAATTTTCTTTTTAATAGCCTTTCCAATGATGATTGTAGTAGTTGCTGGCAGTCCCCAAGAACTAGTTCCAATGCTGGTTACAAATCTTATTATCGGAAGTTTGATGGGTTATTTTATTGGTCGCTTTGGAGAAAAGTAATTATGGAAAAACTATACGAAAAAGGATTGGAGAATTATCCAAAATCATCAGTAATTTTAACCAACACGCTGTTGTTATTATGGTTTGGATTAGCGGCGTACGGAATGTCGGCATTTAAATTTGCAGGATTCCCTATTATTTCCATACTCTATTTGTCATTTGCATTAGTAATGTTGGGAATTGTCCTAAGAAAACATCTTTGCACACATTGCTATTATTATGGTAAATTATGCGGAAGTGGCTGGAGCAAATTAAGTTCATGCCAGTTTAAACAAAAATCAGGAGATTACAAACTCGGAATGAAATTAGCAGGCATGACTTGGGGATTATTAACACTCATTCCAATTATTGTTATTCCAATTGCTATATTTTTGAATAGAGAATTTTTAATTTCTGGTGGAATCTCTCTATTGGGTTTTATTGTGATTATGATAATAAACCAATTCGGAAGAAAGAAAGGATGCTCTCAATGCAAAATGAGATCTCTCTGTAAGGCAAGTGCTTCTAAGTGATTACTATGACTGCCAAAATAATTAAAATTAATGCAAAGAGTATATTTACAAAAACGAAAACTCCTAGTGCAAAGTATGTAATAAACCAATATATTGGCTGTGAATATGCTTGTACTTATTGCTACGCAAAATTTATGTGCCGGTGGAAAAATCACGGGAAATGGGGTGATTGGGTAGAAGCGAAAATCAATGCTCCTGAACTCGCAAAAAAAATTGTTAATGGAAAAGTCATTATGTCTTCTGTCTCCGACCCTTATCAGCCAGCAGAAAAAGAATTGCAGTTGACACGCCGTATTTTGCAAAGCATGGACAAACGCACAGAACTTTCAATATTAACAAAATCAGATTTAATAACAAGGGACATTGATTTATTAAAACAATTCAAAAAAATAGAAGTCGGTTTGACAATTAATACTTTTGAAGGAAATACAAAAGATTTATTTGAACCGCATTCTCCCAGTAATGAAGAAAGAATAAAGGCGTTGAAAACTCTAAAAAATAATAGGATTAAAACTTTTTGTTTTATATCCCCAGTAATTCCTGAATTAATCAATATCAAATTATTGATTTCAAAAACAAAAAATTTTGCAGATTACTACATTGTTGAAATGATGAATTTAAAAGCCGCTGGTGGAGAATTTAAAAAGATACTTAGAGAAAACTACCTGAGAAATTATCAAATACTGGTGGATGAAACGCAGTTTAATGAATTTATTGATAAGACAAAAAAAATATTATTGGACTCAAATGTTAGTGTTCCGCAATTTGTAGTTCATTATCCAAAGTTTGAAGTTGTTAATCTTGATAAACATCAATAATATAATGATATGGTTGACCATAAAAAATGAAATTCACCCCTAACCCCTCTTCCATTTTTAAAATAGGAAAAAATCAAATTTATAAGAAATAAACGAAAGCCTATTTGATGGATAAGAACGAAAAATATTTTTTGAACTCAAGCCACGCTGCGCTCTCCTCCCTTCAGTCGTCGGGGCGTACAACAAGAGGATATACGGTTCGGGGCTCGGCTCGCCCCTCACCCAAATTTTTCTTCCACTTCGTTCCAGAAAAACTTCGTATATCCCAGATGTTAGATGCAATAAATTTTCTTAACGGGATTTTGCTCGGGAAAAGTTTTATTAATAAAGATTTTCAATAGGATTAATTATGAAAAAAATCATATTTGCAATTGGTTTGATTTTAGGAATTATTGGTATATTCATGGTTTTGGATACAATGTCAAAGCCGCAAATTACAGAAGATCAAGCGGGTATTGGCGCATTAGGAATGGTATTTATTGTTGCTGGCTTTACAATTCTGTTTATCAGTATGTTAATGAGTAAACCACCAGAAGGTAATCTTAAAAAATTGTATAAGTGGGACTTATATCGTGGTCTGATTGGGGTTCCAATCTGGTTTTTTGTGATTTTAACATCATGGGGGGCTATAGACGCTTTAAGTACATCTTCATTGACACCTGAAATGGCATTAGAGCATCCCGGATTATTCCCCGCCTTTACACTGTGGTTTGGCTCATATATTTTAGGGGACCTGATGGGATTAGAAGAATTCGTTTTTATATTAACTTCAATTCGGATACCCGTTATTTTTATGCTGCTGAACATATTGTTAGCATTACATTTTGATATAAAAAACAACTGGTTAGGACGAGCAACATTATTTAGCATTGCTATGATACCGTTTATCTATATGTGGCTTGAGACATTTCTTTTGGTACCACCAGTATATGGTTTATTAGATGGAACGATTGACTATGTCATATTCTTTGGATTTAATCCATTGATAATTTTTATAGAAATAGTTTCCCAAATTGTTTTAAATGTAAGCGTTATCTATGCCGGTATGTTGTTGTACAGGGAGAGAAGATTCGCAAAATCCCTAAAAATTTACAACATCTAACACCAGATATACGGCTTCACTTCGTTACGCTCAAATCCCTTCGGGACTTCGTATATCTGGGATACGTTATCGGAAATGGCGAGGCTTTTGAAAATATTTATTAACTTTAATACAATTAAATTATGACTATGGAAAAGAAAATTAAAATTGGAATAGTTTGTTTAGTAATTGGAATTGTTGTAGTTGGTGGATTGTGGCTTTGGAGCAGTCAACCAACTCAACAGGTAAAGGTAGATTGTAGTAATATTTACTTTGAAATGGGTGCCGGCGATGAGGCAGGTCCTCCAGCCAACGCAGAAGAACAAAAAAGATTGTGTGAAAATAGATTAAAGGATTTTATCCAAGTGATGTGCTCTAAGGAGATTGGAAAAGACTCTGTTTGGTATGATGAATGGCAAAGATATAAAAATATTAATCTTATTGATCGCGATTGTAAATTTATTAAAGCTTCTTCTGTAAAAGAAAGGAAATCAGGCAATTTTGTTTTTGGATATGACTGGACATGTTATTTTGATTGTTGTAGCCAAAAGACAAAAGTCATAGATAATGAAAAATATTGTGAAAAAGATTCAGATTGTGTATTTTTGGATTTTATTAGATGTTGTCCACCTCCAGACCCATGTAAAAGAGAATCACCAAATGTTGTGAATAAAGAGAGTAAAGAAAAAATCGAACAGGAGATGAAAGCAAAGTGCCCGCCAACTTGCCCTTATTACTCACCACCACAATGTTCTCACTGCCTAAATTTAGAGAAATTCACACCTATTTGCGTTGATAACAAATGCACGGTAAAAAGAGAAATTAACTGTGAAGAGTATTGTAAAGCAATAGCCAAAAACGAATCAGAACCCTGTCCATGGATTTCAAATTCAGATTTAATTACAGAGGAAAACAGTAAACAATGTGGATGCAAGGCAAAACCATCTATAATTGAATGTGACCTAGAAGATATTAGAGACAGCAAAAAATTTGAAAGTCTAGTTGTAATGCAAGCCATGCAAAAAAATATCACAGACGAAATGAAACTTTTCTTATATTTTGATCATGAACTCAATAATGATGAAATTCAAGAAATAGAACAACTTAGGGTTACTATCTATAAGGATTCTTGGATACCTCCAATGGAAAATCATCCATTAGGTTTCTATTCAGCTAAATCTAAAGTAGAAGACCTTTGTAGACTTGTTAATTTAGATTTAGTAAAGAGAGTCGCATCAGGGGAAAGACTTTTATATCCTACAACTGAGTGAAGAGAAAAAAACTTTTAATGACAAAAATTAAAGCCCCGCAACTCTTCGCCACTTCGTGGCTCGGTCTCAGCTTGCCAAGACTCCGATAACAGAGGATAAAAGACTCCGCTTTGCTCCGTCCAAATTCTGCCTCGCAGAATTTCTTTTATCCTCGATTCGTTATAGAGAAAAATCAGGAGCAATAAAATTCTAAATCAGAGAGTGAATAAGCAAGCTGGCAAAAATTCATTTTCCCTACACCCCTTTTTCTTTTTGCCCGCCTGTTCTTTGACTCTGTCCTGAAAATTTTTTTGGCTGGCGTCGGGGCAAATCGAAAAAGATAAATTTGCTGCTTTACATTACTAAAATAATTTAGTATCATTATATTAGTTAATGAGAAAAAATATACTATATCTAATATCTAACATCTACTATAATAGTATTAAATTATTAGTCAAATGTCAACAAGAAGATTATCCACAATAGCGAAAAATATCAAGCATTATAGAAAGAAACTTGAGATTTCTCAAGATAAGCTTTCTAAGTTTGCTGATGTCGCTTATAATACTATTGTAAAAATTGAATCTGGTGAAAATCCAAATCCCACTATTGAAACTTTAACGAAAATCGCTAAAGCATTAAAGGTTGATATTGGCGATTTAATAAAATGAAATTCCTAACCTCGCTTTAGAAAAATCTAATAAATAAAAAAATCTATAAACTTATGAGGGAGAGATAATATGATTATTATAATTACGAAAATTGAGATAAAAGGCAAAACTCCAGAACAGATATATAACTGGATTCTCGATTTGGATGATGAGAAATATAAGAAGTGGCACCCCGCCCATAAAGCATGGAAGACTATTAAACGAACACCCAATGAAATGGGAAGTATTGTCTATTTAGATGAACAATTTAACCACTTCAGATTAAAACTTACTGGAAAACTTGTAAAGGTTGAACCAAATAGATTTTTGCTTTATAAATGGAAATCGCTTATTTCTGGTTATTTTTCGTTAGCTTTCGAATCTACGAACACAGGCGCGAAAGTAATTCATAAAATAGAGGTTGGATACAAAGGATTATTCGGTAAAATAATCGATTTGCTTTTGAAAAAATTTTATCTTACAAAAGCATTTGAAGAGGCGCTTGAAAAACACGCAAAAGAGGAGTTTAAAAATCTAGAAATGTTAATATGAAAACTCTAATTATTTACATATCAATACATAATGGTAATACAGAAAAAATTGCTAAAGAAATGGCTAAAATCTTTAATGCAGAATTATTGAGACCCAATAAGATTGAGGTGAATACTCTTTCCAAATACGACCTCATTGGGTTTGGCTCAGGAATTTATTTTTTTAAACAGCATAAAGCATTACTTGCTCTTGTTGATAATCTACCTATAATGAAAAACAAAAAGGCATTTATTTTTTCAACAAGAGGTATAGGTCCTGTATGGTTTTATCATCGGCCACTTTTTAAAAAATTGTTAGAAAAGGGGTTTGATATTGTAGGGAAGTTTTCTTGTAGAGGGTTTGATACATATCTTTTTGATAGATACATTCCATTTTTGAAATTTACTGGTGGACTAAACAAAGGCAGACCTAATAAAAAAGATTTAGAAGATGCGAGAAATTTTGCAATAAATCTGAAAAAAGATATGATTGAACGGCTGGGTTTGTAACCTTATGTTTGCTCTCTCTTAATATATCCCCGACGCCAGCCAAAAAAATTTTCAGGACAGAGTCAAAGAACAGGCGGGCAAAAAGAAAAAGGGGTGTAGGGAAAATGAATTTTTGCCAGCTTGCCAGTCCCGCAAAGCGGGACTATGGGGTGGGAAAGCGTTTCCGCAATTCTGCGTTAGTAGAATATCAAAACAGAAAAATTTTCTTTTCCTTAATTGAAAAAAATTTGGGGCAGGCGATTAAAAAATGTTTAGAAAATTTTTCTGTTTTGCTCGCCGTAGCGAAGCAAAGGCGGGCGGAAACGCTGGGCGGGATTCAATCCGCAAAATCCTCTGGATTTTGCTCAAAGAAAGTTCGGATTTCGTCCAACAAACACCACCAAATAGTTGACAAAGTTATTAGATTTGCTATTATAAAAACAGTCCGTTCTTTTCAACGGACTTTTCTAAAAATTTTTTATGTTTGAAATTAAATCATTTACATCAGCTGTAACACAGATTGCTGAAGAAAAAGGCATCCCTCAAGAAAAAGTGATTGAGGTTATTGAGCAGGCATTGGCTGCTGCCTATAAAAAGGATTATGGTAAAAAAGGGCAGATTATTAAAGCTAAGCTTTCTCCAAAAACAGGGAGTGTAAAATTTTGGCAGATAAAGATGGTTGTTTCAGAGGATATGATTTATTCTGAAGATGAACTGGAGGAGTTAAAGGAATCCGCCTCTGCTGAAGCTTCGGCGGACAAGGAGGAAAAAATCCGTTTTAATCCAGAAAAGCATATTATATTTGAAGAAGCGAAAAAGATAGAGCCGAAGATAAAAGTTGGGGATGAATTAGAGCTATCTTTAGAAACACAGGATGATTATGGCCGAATTGCGGCGCAGACAGCCAAGCAGGTAATTTTACAAAAGATTAAAGAAGTAGAAAGAGAGTCAATTCTTCAGGAGTTTGAATCAAAAATAGGAGAAATAATTTCTGGATTAGTCCAGAGAATTGAGCAAAGAGCAGTTTTCTTTGATATTGGCAAGACAGTTGGCATTTTGCCAAGAGAGGAGCAGATTTTAGGGGAATTTTACCGTCTTAACCAGAGGTTTCGGCTTTATGTTTTAAATGTGGAGCTCACGCCTAAAGGACCGCAGATTATTTTGTCCAGGGCTTATCCCAAAATGGTTTCAAAACTTTTTGAGTTGGAGGTGCCAGAGATTTCAACTGATCAGGTTTTCATAAAGTCAATTGCAAGAGAAGCTGGGTCCCGTTCAAAAATTGCTGTTAGTTCTGACGCAGAAGGCATGGATCCTATTGGCGCTATGGTTGGCCAAAGAGGAACAAGGGTTACAGCAGTGATTAATGAATTAGGCGGAGAAAAGATTGATATTATTGAATATTCTGATGCCCCTGAAAAATATATTGCGAATTCTTTGTCTCCAGCCAAAGTTTTAGAGGTTAAGATTATGCCGAAAAACAAGGCATTGGTTTTGGTGCCGGAAGATCAGCTTTCTTTAGCTATTGGCAAAAATGGCCAAAATGTCCGTTTAGCAGCCAAATTAACTGGCTGGAAAATAGATGTTAGAAGCCCGGAAGAAGGAAAACCCGTCCCGCCACGCGGGACTACGGCGGACAAGGAAGAAAAAAAAGAGAAAAAGACAAAAGAGAAAAAAACATCTAATAAATCTAAATAGTAAAATTTAAATACTATGAATTTGATTCCAACTGTCATTGAGAAAACTAAATATGGAGAGCGGGCATTTGATATTTATTCTAGATTATTAAAAGAGAGAATTATTTTTTTAGCAGGACCGATTACTGATTCAGTGGCTAATTCAGTTATTGCCCAGATGCTTTTTTTGGCTTCGCAGGAGCCGAAAAAAGATATCCAGCTTTATATCAACACTCCTGGCGGAGTAGTAACTTCCGGCTTGGCAATTTATGATACAATGCAGTATGTTAAGTCGCCTATTTCCACGGTTTGCATCGGCATAGCTGCTTCAATGGGCGCTATTCTTTTAGCCGCTGGCGCTAAAGGGAAAAGATTTGCCCTGCCTAATTCTGAAATTTTACTTCATCAGGTTGCCGGTGGAGGCATAAGCGGGGCGGCAGTAGAAATTGAAATTACCGCAAAACAGATTATTAAAATAAAAGAAAAGCTAAATAAAATTTTAGCTAAACATACAAACCAGCCATTGAGCAGAATTGAAAAGGATACTGACAGAGATTTTTATTTATCAGCCCAGGACGCAAAGGAATACGGCATCATTGACCAGGTGATTTTTAAAAAAGCATAAAAAAATTGTCTGTTTTTTTTATCTTATAATTTCAATTGCCCTTTTAATTTCTCTGTAACTGCCAATTGACTCATAGCAAAAGAAATGACCGTTGCAGTCACTATCCCATATTCCAAAAGGGCAGTCTAAATAAAGCTCATTGCAGACAACTGTTACTTCGTATGTTGCGCCATTTAAAGAACCTGAATAACTTGATTCAGGTTCGCTTTTGTCATAAAGAGCTATTTCTATCCCTGTATCAGCCGCAAAAAATGCTTTCATTGAATTTTCCATTTGCTGGATTGTTTTAATTTGTCCTATTAAAATTGGACTCAATCCTAAAACAATAGCCATTGAAATAGTCAGTATTATTAAAGCTAAATAAAAAATAACGCCTTTTTCTGATTTTTGGATTGCCATTTTAATATATTTGATATGTATCAATGTTTCTTTGCGACACTGTGGTCTGAATATTGATTTTTGCCCCTTCTTCACCAGCTTGAATAACAAAAAGCATAGTTATTCTTGGCTGAATATTGTCTTCATGGTCTTTTCCTGAAAGTTTAAACTTAAAATCAATAATTTGAAGATCATTAGAAGTTAAAGCTAATATTTGTTCGTTCACGGTTCCAATACCTTTTCTGTATTTTAGTTGACTTCCATCAAGAAAAAATTCCTGACAGTCATTATTCTCTAAATGATTTATAAATTTCAAGCCAGTTCCTAAATTTTCATTTCCTCCAATTTGATATATAACTGGAATTTCATAATTCAATCCTGAAGACGCAAGACACCCCTGTCCTGATTCTTTTTCTCCTGTTCTTAACGCACGGCTCATATATTCTATAGCATAGCCGGTTTGGTTTACAAGTTCATAAGTAGATAATATTCTTTTTTGAGATTGATTTATAGAAATAAAAAGTCCGATGATAGCTCCTATAATCAAAAAAGAAGCAGTTACTGAAACCATTATTTCCATTAAAGTAAAACCCCTTTTCGTCATTTTAACATTTAAGCATTTTAACATATTAACATTTAAACATATTAACGTACTAACATGTAAGCATATAAACATTTTATATTGAATTTTGTTAGAATGTTAAAATGTTAGTATGTTAGTATGACTTGCTATTCCCAGTTACATAAATATTCTTTGGCAGTAATTGTTTTAGTATCTCCTTTTTCCAGCCAAGATACTTCAACTAAGATTGCTCTGGAATTTGGGTCTATAATATCGGCTATTTCCGAAATAGTAATTTTTCTTTTAAACTTAGTTTCTGAATAAATAGGATTATCGCTATAAAAATAAAAACCGTTGCTATTGGTTTTTAAATATCTGTTAGTCCAATTATCTAATCCATCTGCCATTGTATAGTCAGCTTCATAATCTCCAGGAGTAACAAATCCATCATTCCAAGGTGTAGCTGGAGAAGCCCTTTGCTCAAGAAAATTGCCGTCTCTTATATTTCTAACAATTTCAATACCTTCTTGGGCAAGAGAAACAGCAATAAGTTTAGAGGAATAATTTGATGTTAAACTCATGGTTTTGTTAATAGCCGCGGAAGCTCCTAATATGCCTATGCTAATAATAAAAATAGTTACTAAAAGCTCTAATATAGTAAAACCTTTGTTTTTCATAAAGATAATTATATTTTTGTTATTCTGCTTCTATTAAACCAGCTTTGTTGATTTTTACAGTTTTGGTATTGCCGTTTTCTAAAAAAGAAATGGTTATTGTAGCTTCAGGTACTAGCGATTCAGCTTTTTCAGAAAAAAAGATAATAGTAGGGCCAGGTGATTTAAAAGTAATATCAAGATTAGAGACAGGAAAAAGGGACTTTATCTTAATGTCTTTTTCTAATTCTATATCTTTAATTTTTTCAGAGAATGAGCCATTGCATATGTCATTTCCGGGTGTAAATTGATCGTTATTATCGCAATCAGCGAAAATAAATGCCTGACCCAAGGGGGATCCAGCGTCTGGTTCTTCAAAACGAATTCCATATCCTCCTTCCGGATAAAATTTTGCTCCAGGTAAACCAATTTGTTCAGCTGACATAGTCATTTGCTGCGTTTTTCGCATTTCTTGGGCTAATTTATTAGCAGACCTTTCTAAGGAAAATTTTTTTCCTGCTGTTCTATAATCTATTGTAACTATAGCAGTTAGAATAGAGATAATAGCAACAACTAATAAAAGCTCTATTAAAGTGAATCCTGATTTCATTATTTTATTATAGCTTATTAAGATAATAATTCCAATTTTTAGTTTTTGAGTTATCCACAGTTTACCTTTTTTATTTTCTATAGTTTGATATAATAAAAAAAGATAATAAAATAATTTATAATAATAATATGGCAACAATAAAGAAAAAAAATTTAATAATATGGATTAGCTTCTCTCTTACAATTTTATTACTCATAGTTTTTTATTTTATTGGTCAGCAAGTTCCTGGTCCAGTTGAAAAACCGATTCCTTTTGAAAATTGTCAGCTTCTAACAGATTCCTGTTTAGATAAGAACTGCTCTTATTATTTTCTCTGCGAGGGAGTAGAGTTCTTTTCTTGCAGTGTTTATGACTGCGGAGATAAATACGGGATTTTAATTAAAGACAGAGAGAACGAAACAATTGTTAAGGAACAGGCAAAACCGGATAAAGAAAAAATAAAAGAAGCAAGGGAGAGATGCAAGGGATGGACAGAGGTCTTGGAGAAAAAATACGAGAATGGCAAGTTAGAAATTAAAACAAGTGTAGTTACCAAAGGTGATTGTGAAATTTTATCTTTTATAGTGAAAACCGATAAAGGATATCAAACTCCTCTTTTTGAAAAAAAAGATGATTATTATAATTTAGTTTTTAGCGCTTCGCTCAAAGACGTTTTTGAGATTATAGCTGTCGGCGAAGGCGGGGTGAGCATCAGAGAAAAGTAATATGATTAAAACAAAAACCAGAATAATTTTATCAATAACTCTTTTAGGATTTTTGGGGATGTTTTTGATTGGCGCTGATGTGTCCTTAGCCACATGGGCTCCCATAGTTGTTTCAATAACCTCTGGTGATATGACAAAGAATCAAAGCAATACTATTATGGCAACAGTGACACAGGCGTTTGGAACAGCGGACCCGAACGAAGTTAACATTACAATAGAATCTCCAGCAGGAACCACTAAAGTGAATTTCCAAAAAATGTCCTGTTCAGGAGACGGTTATTCTCTCTCCTGTTCCTATTCCGTCACCCTAGGTTGCGATTGGGCGAGTGATGCCAAAATAAGAGTAGATGCTTACGATCCTCCGATAGAATCTTGGTATGGTAGCGCCACTAACACAGTCAATGTGGGCGTCCCCCTCGAAATCTGTCACAACAGCATAGACGACGATTGCGACGGACAAACAGATTGCGCTGATAGCGATTGCGCCTGCGAGCCTAGTTGCGACGCTATTATTGATGGTGTAAATCTCTCCAGAAGTCCATTGAATACTGTCTATGATGTTAATACTATTACTTTTTCTTCCACTGCTTGGGATGATTGCGGTATTCAAAATCATAAAATAAAATATTGGGTTAATGGCGCGCTCCATTCGCCGGTAGATGAATGGCCAACCGGCGGTACCCATTTCATTACTATTGGACCTTATTCAGCAGGAACATTAATTGAATACCAGGCGACAGCAACTGATAATAATTTTAATTATACAGCAACTTCTAAGGAATCGTTTATAGTAGTTGAATGTCATCCGCCAGGTTCTACTCAATCTCAATCCTGCGGTAATTGTGGTACTCAAGATAGAATTTGCCAAGCTAACGGTATTTGGGGCGCTTGGGATTCTTGTACCGGCGAAGGCGTTTGTTCTCCGGGAGCGAACCAAGGTTGTGGGGACTGCGGTAGCCAAATCTGTCAAGTAGATTGTATCTGGGGTTCCTGCGCTGGCGAAGGCGTTTGTTCTCCTGGAGCGACCAAGGATTGTAATGGAGGTTGCGGTCAACAAACCTGCAGTTCTTCTTGCGTTTGGGGAGCTTGTGATAATGATTGTCCATATATTGAGTTAGGGTCACAAACAATTCAATATCAGGTCTATTGCGGAATTGGTTCAGGCGTTGGTTTAATTGGTTTTAAATGGACATATAAAGATACTGACGGAGACACTGAATCAAGGTTTGATTTTCGGGTGAACAATATCAATAATGTTAATGATTTAAGTCCAGAGGTTGATAAAAGTTTTGACGGGCTTAGTAATCCTGATGGCTCTGATAATAGTCAAGCAATAATAGTTATGAGTCCTATTGTAGAAGATAAAATTACCTATAATACTATTTATTATTGGTGGGTAAAAGTTTTTGATAGTAAAGGAGCTGATTCAGGATGGAAGGCTGGTCCTTCTTTCTTTACTGATGCTCATGCTTCTCCATGGCCTGATTTCACTTTGGAACCAGATCCTCCAGTAGTAGATGTATCTATTCAATTGTGCGCAGTTGAGGAACTAGGGCTTTGTGATTTAGATGTGAGTGTTTGCTATGATATAAATAATGAAGAAGTTTCCTGCTCAGGAGGAACATTTTTTTGGGATATCTCTGACTGTGATGGTATCTTTGTAGGCGGCACAAGTGAAACATTTGAAAATCCTAAGGTTAAACTTTTTTCATCTGGTGAAATAATACTTTCTATTATTGATAAAGATGGATTTGGTCCTTGTGTTATTTCTAAAGATATTGAACCAAAACTTCCTTATCCTGATTGGAAAGAAATTCCACCTCATTAAAAATCAATGCAAGTATTTATTTAGATATTGAATTTCTAAATTAACGAAGGCCCGACCTTCGTTTTTTTTTTGACAAAAAATTAGTTTTTGCTATAATGATTTTATAGATATTAAGAATAATATGGTTTTTGGTATCGCATTTTATTTATTACTATGTTAGATAACCAATCTCTCATTTTAAATTATGACTTTATTAATCTCACTTTTAGTGGGCATAGTTTGCTTGGCTGTTGGTTCGTTTTTGGGTTACTATGCGCGCCAGTCAATTGCCAAAAAGCAAATTGGCAGCTTGGAGGAAAAAATCCAAAAAAAGATTGCCCAAGCCAAGAAAGAAGCAGAAGAATTAACATCTAATGCGAAAGAAAAATCTTCTGCTATATTAGAATCAGTAAAAAAAGAGGAAGACCAAAGAAGAAGAAATATTTTAAAAACAGAGCAGGTTTTATTGAGAAGGGAAAATATTTTAGACAGGAAAATTTCTGATTTCGAGGATAAGGAAAAGGAATTTCATCTAAAAGTAGAAAAACTGAAGCAAATAAAAGAGAATTTAGAGAATTATAAGAAAGAGATTGTGGAAAAACTGGAGAAAATTTCTAAATTATCTCAAAAGGAAGCAGAAAAGGAATTATTAAAACAGGTTGAAAAAGAAAACGAGTTGGAAATTTTGGAAAGAATGAGGAATCTAGAAAGGGAGGGAATGGAGAAATTTGAAAAGAGAGCAAAAGAAATTTTAGCTTCAGCGATTCAAAAATGCTCTATTTCTCAAGCGCAGGAGATTACTACAACAAATGTTTCTTTGCCTAATGATGAAATAAAAGGGAGAATTATCGGCAAAGAAGGAAGAAATATTAGAACTCTAGAATCTTTAACTGGAGTAGAGATAGTTGTTGATGAAACGCCGGGAGTAGTAGTTATTTCAGGATTTGATCCTGTCCGCAGGCAGATTGCCAAAACAGCTTTAGATAGATTGATTCAAGATGGCAGGATTCAGCCAGTGAAAATTGAAGAAGCAGTATCTAAGGCAGAAGAAGAAATTGTTTTACAAATAAAAGAAGCAGGCGAACAGGCAGTATATGAAACAGGCATTGTTGGCCTAAATCCAAAAATTATTCAGCTTTTAGGCAGGCTCCGTTTTAGAACAAGCTACGGCCAAAATGTTTTGCTTCATTCTATAGAAGTTTCTCATTTAGCAGGCGCCTTAGCATCGGAAATTGGAGCCAATGCCAAAGTAGCTCGGGAAGCAGGTCTTTTGCACGATATTGGGAAGGCGCTTGACTGGAAAGTTGAGGGTTCGCATACTGAAATAGGCATAAAGATTTTAGAAAAATTTGGCATAGAAAAAGAAGTTATTGATGCTATGAAATCCCATCACGGAGAATACGCGGTAGAAAGTATAGAAGCGGTTTTAGTCCAGACAGCTGATGCTATTTCCGGAGCCAGACCTGGAGCCAGAAAAGACACAGTTGAGAATTATCTTAAACGGCTCGGCGAACTTGAGGATATTGCTAATGCTTTTTCCGGAGTGGAAAAAGCATGGGCATTGCAGGCAGGCAGGGAAATCAGGGTTTTTGTCAGGCCGGAAGAGGTTGATGATTTAGCTGCTGATAAACTGGCGCGGGAGATTGCGAAAAGAATTCAAGAGGAATTGAGATACCCAGGCGAAATAAAGGTAACTTTAATTAGAGAAAAAAGAGTAATAGAATACGCGAAATAAAATTTATGGATAAAAAAGAATTAACAGAAATAATAAGCAAAAAAGTAGGCATTTCAAAAAGAGATGCTGAAGAAAGTTTAACAGTAGTTTTGGAAGAAATTACCAAGCAGCTTTCTAATGGAGGAGAAGTTGTCTTAACTGGTTTTGGCAAGTTTGTAGTGAATAAGAGAAAGGAAAGAATGGGTATTAATCCACAAACTAAAGAAAAGATTAAAATTCCAGCAGCTAAGGTTCCTAAATTTAAACCAGGAAAAATTTTAAAGGAAGCAGTAAAATAACCAACAAAAAACCGCGTTATAGGCGCGGTTTTTTAGATATAAGATTATGAGCGGGTGAAGGGGATCGAACCCTCATCACCAGATTGGAAATCTGAAGCTCTGCCATTGAGCTACACCCGCGTCGGGGTACCCAGACTCGAACTGGGATTAAATCCTCCCAAAGGACTCGTGCTGCCATTGCACTATACCCCGTAATAGCTTTATTTTAATAAAATTTTGGCTTTTAGTCAATTCTTTGATATACTATATGATAGAATAAAATATTATGATATAATATAATAATATGATATCAGAGTATAAAAAACAAAAAAAGATTTCAGAACAATTAAATATTTTCAAGCAATGTAAAAAATATGGTTTGGCTACTTGGGAATGTCCACAATTTCTTTTTGTGGTAATGGGTGGTATTATTGTTATTACAGCCATTGGCACTTATTTAATCGGTACTCGTTATTTTGATAATCCAGAAACAGTAGCCTTAATTATTCTTGGATTATCAACAGTTTTGTTTATTATTTCCTTTGTGATCAACCATAGTTTAGAAAAATTAGCAGAAGCCAGTCGTATGAAATCAGAGTTTATCAGCATAGTATCTCATCAGTTAAGAGCTCCTTTAACTAATCTGAAGTGGGGAATTGAACTAATAATATCTGAAGGCATTGAAGACGTTAAAGAGGAAAATTTATTGAATTTTATAAAAATGTTAAAAGAGAACAGTGCTAGAATGGAGGAGTTAATAAATGATTTATTAATTGTTTCCAGAATGGAAAAGGATGGAATACCTGAAAAGAAAGAAAGGACTGATTTAGAAAAAATAGTCAAGAAATTTGTTTTCGAATTTAAAGCCCTTGCTGATGCTTCAAATATTAAAGTAAAATTTGATTGCCAGAAGAATTTGCCAATGATTTATATTGATCCTAGCCAGATTAAATTACCTATAGAGAATTTTATAGATAATGCTGTCCGTTATACTAAAAAGGCAGGCACGGTGGAAGTAAAATTAAAGCAATCCCAGAACAATATTTATTTTGAAGTTAAAGACCAAGGTGTTGGTATCCCTAAAGAAGACCAAAAATATATTTTTCAGAAATTCTTCAGGGCAAGCAATGCTTTAAGATACCAAACCCAGGGAAGCGGATTAGGTTTGTTTATTGCTAAATCAGTAATAGATAAAATGGGCGGTAAAATAGGTTTTAAGTCCTATGAAGGGAAAAGTTCAACTTTTTGGTTTAAAATACCAATAACCTAACCATATTAACATACTAACGTATTAACGTATTAACAAAATTCAAATTCAGAATGTTTATATGTTAAAATGTTAAGATGTTAAAATGATTTAGTTTTATGAAAACTGTTCTATTTGTTGAAGACGAAGCTGCTCTTCAAAAAACCTTTGGAAAAATTTTAGAAGAAGAAGGGTTTAAAGTAATTTCAGCTTTAGACGGGGATGTTGGCCTCAAATTAGCTAAATTAAAAAAACCGGATTTAATTTTACTTGACCTTATCTTGCCAAAGCAAAATGGTTTTGATGTTTTAAAAGCGATTAAAGAAGATGAAGAGATAAAAGACATTCCTATTATTGTTTTAACAAATTTAGAAACAATGGATAATGTTGACAGAGCTATTGAGCTTGGCGCAACTACTTATTTAGTAAAAGCAAACTACAGTTTAAAAGAAGTAATAACAAAAGTAAAGCAAGCACTCAGCGAGTAAATATGAGAGTGGAAGCAAGACAATTAAAATCTTTTCTTCTCGATGCCAATATTGTTAATGAAGCTCAGTTTAAAGAAATTAAGAAAAAAGCTGAGAAGACAGGTCAAGAAATTGGTGATATTTTAGTTGCTGAAGAATTTATCAGCGAGAACGATTTAATCAAGCTTCAAGCATATATTTTAGGGATACCTTTTGTTAATTTAGAAAAAGAGAGTATTCCTATAGATGTTTTAAAGATTATTCCTGAACCAATTGCCAGAACCCATAATATTGTCGCTTTTAGAAAAAAAGAAAACAATCTTGAGGTAGCTATGCTTGATCCAGAGGATTTACAGACAATTGAGTTTATCAAAAAAAAGGCAGGTTTGAAAATTTTAGCAAGATTAACCACTGCTAATAGTATAAAAAAGGTTTTGCAGCAGTATCAGAAAACCTTGAGAGCCGAATTTGGCGATATTATAATAGGCCAGGCAAAGACCATTACTGGCAAGGGAAAACTTGGAGCTATAAAATCAATCAAAGAAAAGGAAATAGGCATAGAGAAAGAGAACCTTAAAAAAGCGGCAGAGGAGCTGCCTGTGATAAGAATTGTAGATACTCTGTTAAAGCATGCTATTTTACAGAGAGCTTCTGATATTCATATTGAGCCAATAGAAAAAGAAATTATTATCCGTTATAGGGTTGACGGTATTCTTCACGATGCTATGACTCTTCCTAAGCAGGCCGCTTCTGGAATTGTCGCTCGAATTAAAGTTTTATCTAATTTGAAGTTGGATGAACACCGTCTTCCGCAAGACGGTCGTTTTAAAATTGAGAGTGAGGACTATAAGTATTCTATCAGGGTTTCTATTCTGCCGGTTTTTAACGGAGAAAAGATTGTTATGCGGCTTTTGCCAGAGGGATCAAAAAGCTTCAATTTAGAGTCATTAGGTTTAAGGGGAAATACCTTGGAAAATATTCAGTTTAATATCAGGAGGCCGGTAGGAATGATTTTAGTAACTGGTCCTACTGGTTCTGGAAAAACCACCACCCTTTATGCTGTTTTAGACATTTTAAACACGCCAGAGGTGAATATTTCTACTGTTGAAGACCCTATTGAATATCAAATTCCCAGAATTAATCAGACCCAGGTAAGGCCGAAAATCGGATTAACTTTTGCTAACGGCTTGCGTTCTTTAGTTCGGCAGGACCCGGATATAATTATGGTCGGTGAGATCAGAGACAAAGAAACTGCTGGATTAGCTATTAATGCCGCTTTGACCGGCCATTTGGTATTATCTACTTTACATACTACTAACGCAGCTGGCGCTATCCCCCGTCTTATTGATATGAAAGCAGAACCGTTTTTAATTACTTCTACTTTAAATGTTGTTATTGCTCAAAGATTAGTTAGGCGGTTTTGCTCCAATAAACAGGCATACAAATTAAAAGCGTCAGAAATTAAAAACCTAGAGAAATATTGCAATTTAGAAAAAATTCAGCAAATTTTGGAAAAAGAAAAAATAGCAAAAAAGAATCAGGGTATTGAAGACATTGTGTTTTACAAGCCAATTTCATCAAAGGATTGTCAGGATGGGTATAAAGGAAGAATTGGCATTTACGAGGTTCTTGCTATAACTGAAAGTATAAAAGAACTAATTATAAAAGGAGCCACTTCTGACCAAATTCAGGAGCAGGCGCAGAGAGATGGAATGGTAACAATGATTGAGGATGGGTTTGTCAAGGCGGCGCAAGGGCTTACCAGTATTGAGGAAGTTCTGCGCGTAATCAAAGAATAAAAATGACAAAAACAATAAATAGAAAAAGAATTTTGACAGGCGACAGGCCCACTGGCCCTTTACATCTCGGACATTATGTAGGTTCATTGGAAAACAGAGTAAAGCTTCAGGACAAATATGAATGCTTTTTTATTATTTCTGATTATGAGTTTCTTACAGACCATTTATCCAGAACAAAAGAGCTTGAGAAAAACATAAATGGGCTTGTTCTTGATTATTTATCTTTGGGAATAGATCCTAAGAAAAGCTTTATTTTTATTGAATCAAAAATTCCTCAGATTGCCGAGTTAATGCTTCTTTTCTCAATGTTTGTGAGCTTGCCTCGAGTAAAAAGAAACCCGACCATAAAAGAAGAAATAAAAACCAGAGGCATTTCAAAGGCAAGCTATGGGTTTATTGGCTGGCCGATTGCTCAAGCAGCTGATATTCTTTGCGTCAGGGCAGATTTGGTGCCAGTAGGAGAAGATCAGCTTTCCCATATTGAACAGACAAGAGAAATAGCCAGGGATTTTAATCGCTTGTTCGGCAGAGTTTTTCCTATACCAGAAGCGTTGACAAGCGAAGTAGCGCGTCTTCCAGGTCTTGACGGCAGAAAAATGTCAAAAAGTTTTAACAATGCCATTAATCTTTCTGATTCTCAAAAAGCAGTAGAGGAGAAAATTAACAGAGCCATTACTGATCCTAAAAGAATACATTCTTTTGATAAAGGCCATCCAGAAGTTTGTAATATATTCCAATATTACAAAGCATTTGCTAATAAAGATATAGATGAGATTAGAGAACAATGCAAGAAAGGGGAGATCGGCTGCGTTGCTTGTAAAAAAAGAATCGCCAAGGCAATAAATGAATTTTTAGAGCCGATTCGAAAAAAGAGAAATTATTATAACAAGCAAAAAGGCATTATTAAAGATGTCTTAAATGCTGGAAATAAAAAAACAGAAAAAGAAGCAGCTAAGACATTAGAGTTAGTAAAACAGAAAATGCATCTTGGTTATAAATCAATTCTATGAAAAATTCAAAAGAAATAAATTCTTATTTGAATAAAATAGTGAAAATTATTGACCCGGCGGTTAAGGAAATTTTAACTTCTTATGTCAGTAAAAGTAATAGAGAGATTGTTAATTATCAAGTTTCTGTTGGTGGAAAAAGATTAAGGCCTGCTTTAGCTATAATTAACTGTCAAATGCTTGGAGGAAAAGTAAAGGATATACTGTATCCTGCTGCTGGCTTGGAAATTCTCCATAATTATTCTTTAATTATTGATGATATAATTGATAATGACAGAGTTAGAAGAGGAAAGACGACTTGTTGGGCTAAATTTGGCAAATCAATCGCTCAATGTATCAGTGTTGACTATGCAGCTGCTATTTTCCAGGCAGCAAACAAATCAAAAGCGCCAATCAAAATTTCTGAACTTTTCGCCAAAAGTTTAAAGAATATTGTAGATGGCGAAATTTTAGATATTTTATTTGAAAAATCAGGCAGAGAAGATGAACCGTATATTATAGAGAACCGCTATAAAACTATTAGCGAGAAAGATTATCTTGATATGGTCAAAAAGAAAACAGCGGTTTTGTTTCAGAATACTTGCGAGCTTGGAGGAGTTTGCGCCAAAGCAAGCCATAAGCAATTAAATGCTTTAAAGAATTATGGGCTTAATTTGGGCATAGCTTTTCAAGTTAAAGACGACATTTTAGATATTTTTGGCGAAGAGAAAAAATTTGGTAAAAAAATTGGCAAAGATATTAAAGAAAAAAAGAGAGGGAATATAGTCATCTTATTGGCTTTAAAAGAACTAAACTCTACTGATAAAAATCAGCTTTCCAATATTTTGAAAAAGAAAAAAATTACTCAAAAAGATATCAAAAAAGCGGTTAGAATAATTAAAAAAACAAATGCCGGTGATTTGTCTCTAGAATTTGGAAAGAAATATGTTCAAAAAGCGAAAAGTAATTTAGGGCTTTTGCCAAAGAATAAATGGAATAGTCTCTTGCAGGAAATGACCGAATTCACTATCACCCGCGAGAAATAAATATTTATTTATAAATTTCAAATCAAACCAATCCTGTGTTGAAACCGCAGGGTTTTCATTGTTATTTCAGAGAAAATTTAGTAGAATTAAAGAATGAAAACAAAGAAAGACAATTCATTGCTTTCGTATTACGGTTTTAGCAAAACGGATCAGAAAAAATATCCTGTGGTTACAGGAATTTTGAAGCAGTTGACACCAGATAGAATTGAAAAAGAAATCCAAGAAATTCAAGAAATTAAACTTCCTTCAGACCTCCAAAAATGGGTCAAAACTATTGACAAGGTTTGCTGTGTTTGATAGAAAAAGGATAGAATCTTTCCAGTGAAATATGGATTGAACGAATCTTGGATAGCCTAATTTGTTTACC